>DCIN01000025.1:8450-17485 GCA_002315815.1 Bacteroidales bacterium UBA1725
AAGAAACGAACTTTTCAGTCGGAAAGCTTATATAGAAGATTAATTGGAACATTTCAAAACAGATTCTTATT
The DNA here is from genome assembly GCA_002315815.1 of Bacteroidales bacterium UBA1725. Taxonomy (GTDB): domain Bacteria; phylum Bacteroidota; class Bacteroidia; order Bacteroidales; family UBA932; genus Cryptobacteroides. The sequence goes on from DCIN01000025.1 coordinate 8,522, forward strand.
GTCAGATTGCCTCGATGAGCTTCGCCTCAGGGAGATTCTTGAGCTGAGTGGCAGCGTCTCCGACTACTACGATAATCATATTGTCCACATTCAGGAATTCGGCGGCCTTCTCCTTCAGGTCGTCAAGAGTCATTGTCTTCACAACTTCCTCTTCCCTTGAGACATAATCATCGGGTAAATTGTTGCTTCTGATGTTTGACAGGAGGTTGACGAGGCTGGAGTTAGTCTCGAATGCAGAAGCGTTGGCCCTGAGCATCGCAGCTTTCACGCCGTCAAGTTTTTCCTGGTCATAATCTGCAGCGAAGTTACCGATGATTTCCTTGAACAGGGATACGGACTCTTTCGTGGCGCTGCCCTGAACACTGGAACCTGCAATAAAAGTACCTACCTCGGGGCCCGCTGAGAACTCGGAATATGCTCCATAGGTGTATCCCCTCTGGAGCCGGAGCACTTCGAACAGACGACCTGCGGAACCAGCACCGAGTTTATCGTTGAGGACGTCGAGCTGATGGTAATCGGGGTCGCTTATCTTGAGACCGGGGCCGATAATGTAAATAAATGATTGCTTTGAATCGGGGAAGTCGATAAAGTATGTACCGGGAACGGCACTGTCGCCCACAGTGATCTCAGGCACAGTAACATCCCCTCCTTTCCATCCTTCAAGCACTGACAGAGCTTTCTTGAGAGAATGAAGGTCGATATCTCCTGCAGCTTCGATATTTGCGTTCCTGGGCGTGAGAGTGGAATAGTATGCCTTGACATCATCCATAGTAATCGCATCTATGCTTTCGTCCGTGACATAATTCGTGAATATGCAGTCTCCGAACATAAGTTTGTCGGCAGCTCTTATACCGAGTGAACTGATGTCTGTCAGATCTTCCTGGATAGAAGATTTCTGGCTGTTTACAGCACGTGTGAACGCATCTTCGTCGAATCTCGGCTTGGTAACCATCTCGTTGACAATCTCCATCACTGCAGGGAGGTTTTTCGACAGTGAACTGATGCGGATGGTGGTGTTCTTGTTGCCGCTGGAAATGCGGGCGCTTGCTCCAAGTTTCTTCAGAGCCTGCTCAATCTCCACTGCGGTATGCTCAGAAGTGCCTTCGTTCATCATACTGGCATTGATGGCGGAAGTTCCTCTCTTACCGGCGGGGTCCAGGAGAGCACCTCCGTCTATAGCAATGGTAAGGTTGACCATAGGAATTTCTCTCTGGGTGATGCCGGCAACCTTGATGCCATTGGAAAGGGTGGTCCTCCAAATGGCGGGGATGTTCGTCTTGGGAGTATTGGCCATATAGTCGGGCTCGACGCTGCGGTCAATCTTCGAAGGAGTGCGCTCGTAGTCATCATCGACCACGGCTCCGGCCGCGCTGCGCATCGTCTGCTTGCTCTGGTCCTCCAACGTGAGTTCCGCAGCTTTGCTGCCTTCGATGGAAAGGGCGGCTTCTCCCTTGGGAACTGCTGCTACTGCAACATAATTCTTGCCTTTGACATACTTCTCATATACTCTCATCACATCTTCGGATGTGACCTTGTTGAAATCAGCGATGTCATCAATGAATTTGTCGGCCTTACCGTAGAATTCCTTGTTTCTGGCAAGCATCATAGCCTTGCCCAGAACGCTTCCGAGCTGGCGGAAAGCTGCTGTTTCGTTTTCTGCCTTGATGGTGGCAAGTTCATCTTCATCCACACCGTTCGCCTCAAAGTCGGCCATTGCCTGCTTGATTCCATCCATAATGAGGTCGATGTCCACACCGGGGAATGCTATTGCACTGATGCCAATCTGACCTGCGCTCTCGCGGCAATAATTATATATGTCTACGCTGGGGGCGAGATTCTTCTCGACAATGTTCTTGTATAGAGGGGAGTTCTTGCCGTCGCCGAAGAGGCTGCAGAATACATCGAGGGCAGCTTCATCCTCATTGTCTGCGGCAACGGATGGCCACTCGACATCAACTGCCGGCATTGCGGCGAACGAGTCTTCATAATAAAGGGTCTTTGTCTGATCCAGAGTCACATCCCATACGGCCGGTTTCTCGACAGGGTGACCGGGTATCTCTGCAAAATACTTGTCGATGAGAGCCTTCACTTCTTCAGGGTCGAAGTCTCCGGCTATGCAGAGAGTTGCGTTTGAAGGAACGTAGTATGTCCCGTAGAAGTCCTTTACATCCTCGATGGTGGCGGATTTGATATCTTCAAACTCACCGATGACTGTCCAGCTGTATGGATGTCTGTCGGGGAAGAAGTTCTTGCACATAATGTCATCCATCATTCCGTAAGCGTTGTTCACCTCTGTCTGGCGCTTTTCGTTGCAGATGACATCAATTTCGCGTTCGAGTCCGCTCTGAGTTACGGTGTTGATGAAGAATCCCATTCGGTCGGACTCCATCCAGAGAATCTTTTCGAGGGCGTTGCGGGGCACGCACTCATAGTATATTGTGTAGTCGTTGGAAGTACCGCCGTTGAATTCTCCTCCCATATCTGCGATTTTGTTGAAGAATGCATTGCGGGGGAGATTCTCGGAACGCTGGAAGAGCATATGCTCAAAGAAGTGGGCAAAACCTGTCTTGCCTTCCTTCTCACGGGCACTCCCCACGTGGAAAGCAATGGCCTGCGCCACAATGGGGTCGCTGTGATCTTCGTGAAGGATAACCTTGAGACCGTTGTCCAAAGTGTACTCTTCGTAATCGATGTGCATTACGTCGCCATTCTTACTTTTGCAGGAGGCAAGGACGGCGATTGCTGCCACAACGGTCAGAAATGAAACGAAAGTTCTTTTCATGATTCGGATAGTTTTATTTTAAACAATTAATTGATATAATATACTACTTGAGTCTATAGGGAGCATCGTCATACAGGATGAAGCGCTTGGCTTTGCGAATCCATTTCTGCTCTTCCACTTTGACGTGTTCCTGCACTACATCGAAGCTCACACCGCCTTTGAGGTAGGTTTCCATTACGGGATCAGCCAGTTTCACGAAGAGAGAGTCGTACATCTCGAATCCGGGGCAGCTCTCCTTGAAGTGATGCATCAACTGAAGTGTGTGCAGAAGTGAATGGTACTGGGCTCCCGGCCTGAGCATAATCTGATAGCCGAAACAGCGTTCCCCACTGTATCTTCCCGCTGCCGGGGTGAATGAGCAAGGCCTCAACATCACGCCCTGGGGGCAGGGAAGGAAGCGCACATCCTCTGTCTTGATGAATGGGGCTCCGAAATATTCGTAAGGTCTTGCCGTGCCTATGGCCGGGGTGATGGACGTGTTGTTCCAGAGTCCGCCTCCGGGGTACATCTCGCAGCTGAACATCCCCGGGATGTCGGAAGACGGAGCGATGACCCAGGGCAGCAGTTCCCTGCCTACTTCCGAAACTCTGGCCGAGATGATGTGCAGGGGAAAATTTGCGTCAAGTTCACTACAATACAGACAGCACAGTTCACCGAGTGTAAGTCCGTGCCTGTGAGCTACCTTAGGAGTCCAGATATCGGATTCTACGGCGGGAATGGTTCCTTCGACTGTGCGTCCAGCCGGATTGATGTGGTCTATGACATATATTGCCGGCCCGTCGAAAGAGCGGGCCCTCATACTGAGCAGCTGCATCACGTCTCTTGTGTAGTTGAAATAGCGGCTGCCCACGTCCTGTATCTCCACCACGATGGCACTGAGTCCTTCCATTTCTGATGCATCCCATTCTATGTGGTTTGTGCCGGGGGTGAGCTCAGAATCTCTGGGCGAGAATATACATCCCAGATTGCCTCTTTCGCGGAAGATGTCATAGACGTGGCGTGAACGGAGGGTGTCCCAACAGTTCTGGGTGCAGAAAACTCCGACCTTCCCGTCCACGAGAGCCTTATCCAGCTGGTCTTCTATCGGCGATGTTCTGAAACTGAACATATTATCTGTCAATTATTGAACGGGCGAGCGAAATGACCTCATCCGCAAGGGCCTGTGCCCTGGTCTCGGTGGGTGCCTCGCTGTAAATGCGGATAATGGGTTCGGTGTTGGATTTGCGAAGGTGAACCCATTCGCGCTGCTCCTCGAAGTCAATCTTCACTCCGTCCACGGTGTTTACCTTGAATGAAGAATAATGATCCTTCATCGAAGCCAATATGGTGTCAATCTGCCTTTGGTCGGAGAGGTCGATTCTGTTCTTGGCTATGTAATATTGCGGGAGTGTGGCCTTATATGCACTGGCACTGAGTTTTTTGCGGGCGAGCTGGCTGAGGAACAAAGCGACCCCCACCATAGCGTCGCGTCCGCAGTGGGAAGCGGGATAAATCACCCCTCCGTTGCCTTCACCTCCTATCAGGGCCCCGACTTCGTGCATCTTCGTGGTGACGTTCACTTCGCCTACGGCCGCTGCGTGGTATCGTCCTCCGTGTGCTTCAGTCACATCTCTCAGTGCCCGGCTGCTGGAGAGGTTGCTCACCGTGTCAGCCGCTCCGTAGAAATCCAGAAGGTAGTCAGCCACGGCCACAAGTGTGTATTCCTCCACAAAGGGCTTTCCGTCCTCACAGATGAACGCAAGACGGTCCACATCCGGGTCTACGCTTATTCCCAGATCTGCTTTTTCGTTTACAACTCTGGAACTCAACTCATTGAGATTCTGCGGAAGAGGCTCTGGGTTGTGAGCGAATTCGCCGGAAGGCTTTCCGTTGAGGATAATGCACTGCACCCCCATTCTTTCCAGCAGCCGTGGCATTATGATGCCTCCGACAGAGTTGATTGCATCCAGTACCACTTTGAACCCAGCCTTGCGTACCTCCTCCGTATTAACTGCCTCCAGAGCGAGCACGCTGTCTATGTGCTCGTCGGTGAAATCGTGTTCCGAAATCTGTCCCAGACTATCCACGGGGGCGAAATTGAATTTGCCTGTTTCGGCGAGATCCAATATTTCCTGCCCTTCGGCTGCGGTCAGGAATTCGCCCCTGTCATTCAGGAGTTTGAGCGCGTTCCATTGTCTGGGGTTGTGGCTGGCTGTGATGATGATACCCCCGTCCGCAGATGCAAATCCTACTGCAAGTTCCGTGGTGGGAGTGCTTGCGAATCCGCATTTGACCACATCCACTCCGCAGGCGACAAGTGTGCCGCAGACCAGATGCTCAACCATCTCGCCGCTCAACCGTGCATCGCGTCCGACCACTATCCTGTATTTTTGCCTGTTTCCTTCCGGCTGCGGTTTTCTGGAGGGAAGTGTAGCGCAGTATGCGTAGACAAACTTGACAATGTCTGAGGGAGTGAGACCTTCGCCTTGAGGTCCGCCTATCGTACCCCGTATGCCCGAGATGGATTTTATAAGTGTCATAACCTACAAATTTATTAAATATTTGCTAATTTCGCCGCGGAATATAACACTATTGAATATGCAAGGCCTTTGGACAGTACTGCTTCTTGTAGTTTCCAACATTTTTATGACTTTTGCCTGGTATGGCCAGCTCAAACTTTCGGAGATGCACATCACCGACGGTTGGCCGCTGATTCTCATCATTCTGATGTCCTGGGGCGTGGCTTTTCTGGAGTACTCGGCAATGGTTCCCGCCAACCGTATCGGATCAAACATCAACGGCGGCCCCTTCAACCTGATGCAGTTGAAGATTATCCAGGAGTGTATATCTCTGACTGTGTTCACCGTCATCTGTGCCTTGGTTTTCAAGAGTCAGCCGATTCAATGGAATCACATTGCCGCCTTCGGATGCATCATAGCCGCTGTTTTCTTTTGTTTTCTCAAATAATTATTTGGAGGAAACAAAAATATCCCTATATTTGCATTCCCAAACGAGATGCTGGGTTCGTATAACGGTTAGTACTCAAGATTCTCAATCTTGCAATATGGGTTCGATTCCCGTACCCAGTACGAATAACGATGGTGACTAAAAGTCTGAGGAGACTTGCAGTCACCTTCTTTTTTTGTATTTGGCAGAATTTTGTGGTATTTGTGCTGTTGCACACAAAAAAAGGATGACATTTACTGCCATCCTCTTTTCAGTTTGTCCAGAACCGCTTTGGTATCACATCAATCACCATTTCACGGTTGCGGTGATGTTTGGTTCGCCAGCAGCAAAGGTTTTGTCCAATTCGTTGTCGGGAACATATCCTCCGAATGGCATATCTTTAAGAATATAGGAATTGGCAACCCTCGCAGCTTGGACGTGGTCGGTTGCTGCTGTCTTTATTGCTGCTGTCGCAAGATTGAGGACACTGCCCAGAAGACCGGTTTGCGAACTGTTGAAATAATCGACGTTCATATCAAGGACGAGGTTGCACTGTCTGTCGAAGATGGTTTCTCCGGATGAGGTGCTCCTGATGAATATGCGTATGTTCGTATTGATACAGGTACCGACTTTGGCCCAACTGTCAATCTGGGTGAAAACAACGGCATCTGCACCAAAAAATTTCTTGAACTTTACGAGAGAACCCACCAAAAAATTCTCCGCGTCATAGGCGCTCTCTGCCTTGAGAATGTCCATCGATATGGCAGGGGAAATGACGTAATAGCCCTGTTCGATGAGCGGACGGCTGATAGAAGTGTACATATACTCCTTTGCATCCACGTTCGCCGAGTTGTTGATGGGAGGGAGAATAAGAAGGGTCACCGGCTTCTCCTCGTACATCTTGGGATAAAGACTGCCTTTGGTATTGGTGTTGGCGGTATTGGTGATGCCGCAGGAGCATACTGACAGCACTGCGGCGCTTATTATCAATAACTTTTTCATTGCATCGTGGACTTGAATTTCTCAACCAAAGGTTTGATGAACAATGCGGATTCAGGATACAGAGTCATCTCTTTCTCAAGCAGTTCGGCACCTTTCTGACGGAACAGCGCACCGTAGTCGGAAGTCTTGAACACCTTCTTCTGGCTGTCGGTGGCGTTGTTGGCGAAAGTATCCGCAGCACCGGCTTGCAGAAGCAGGTAGGCATATTCAGCACAGATACCCGGAGGCGGAACTTTACGCGCTCCTCCGGGATTGTTCAGCATATCTTCGTATGTGCAAATAAGTTCGCAGACACTTTCCGGAGACTGCTTCTTGTAATTGTTATAAAAAGCTTTATCGTATCGGGTCGTTACGGAATTTACATTCCCGCCCCAGTAGTATAGCACAGGCTTCTGATATCCTGTGCTGCAGGATGTCAGAAGCAGTGCAAAGAACATAAAGGGAATCAGTTTCTTCATTGGTGGACACTTCATAATTCAATGATTCTGTGCTCTCCCGGAGCAAGCATCACATTCTTTTCGAATACAACCTCTCCGTTTATCAGGACCTTGATCTCGTGCTTGCCGCTTGCGACTGTGACGGCATTGCGGGCAGTTTTCTTAATGTCCCTTTGCTTCTTGAAGTTGCTGTTGAAAACAGCATTTGTGGAGTATCCGGCTCCGTCAATTTCCAAAAGCACAGGATTCGTTATTTTCTGGGATACGCTCACTGAAACCAATGCGTCATCGGACTTGCCGCCGGCAACGCTGTAAGTTCCCACTCCACAACTTGTGAAGAGAAGGGATACGAATAATGCTATGATAAGTCTTTTCATAACCGTTATTTGACCGTTCAATTGAACAGACTGTTTGTTTGATATTGCTATTTGTCTGATATGTAGTAATCTGCAAGATTGTCGGCATTGATTTCTCCACCGGTGTAGCTACAGAAGGAAATTTCCGTTTCCGGTGTATCTCCTATGCATTGCTGGACAGATACCAAGCCGACTTTGGTGCCGGGGAGTTCTATCTTGATTCCCGTCTGGGGATTGGTGACCATCTTGCCTTTCTTGTAAACAATGAAGTTGTCACCTGCTGCAAGTCCCTGAGTCGCACCTCCGGAAATGACGTATGTACCGTCGTCAATACTGAGAATGTAAGACCTCCAGGGTTTGTCCATACATTTGTTGATTATGTTCTCCACAAGCGTGTTGAGGGCCATCGAAATGGCTTTGTCACTGAGAGTTGCGTCATAACCGGCGCTTCCTCCAAGGCCCAGGGTCTGTTTGCTTGTGGTCTCGGCGTAGCCTTTGGCCTCATCCGAGTAGATAATCAGTCCGGTGGCACTCTCCACGAGACGCACACTCACACCTGCCTCTACGGTCTGAGTCTTGATAGACGAGAATACTTTCTCCTGACCTTCGTTCTTGCGACCGAATTCTGTGATTGAACCGAGGATTATGTAATCCGCTCCGATTTTGTTCATTTCCGTCCCTGCTTCGGACACAAGAATGTCCAAATCGTCCCTCTCGAGAAGTATGAACTTTCCGGAGGAAGCAAGTTTGGTGGAGAGAATGTCCATAGCCTGTTTTCGCATAGGATCGTTATCCTTGTCGTAGAAGAGTCCTTTGCCATACTGGGTTTCGTTCGAGAATCTGCCGATGGCCACTTTTCTTTTGATTGTCTTGTCCTGTGACATACCGGGAACGGTGCAGAGCACTGCCAATGCGGCGGCAACAGTAATTTTCAGTATTTTCTGCATATCTGATTGATTTGATTTGCGAAGATATAATAATCCAAACTGCCGTCTATGGCATTATTGGGCAGCGGTCTTGAAATGCAGGGTCTGGCTGCTGTAGACTTTTGAACCGGTGAGCAGGAAAGCAGTTGAATAATAATCAGTATTCGGATCCAAGTCCTTCATTGTGATTACGGCAGAAGAGTCGTTGTACAAATCGTACCGGTTTGTCATATTGTTGGGATTTTGTGCATCCTCCTGACTTTTCTCGACTGTATACCCGTACTGACACCCTGAAATATCACTGACAGTATAAGTCATATACGTCATAGCAGTGGTGCTTGTCACGCTCTGCAACTCATATGATTCGATTCCTGGAACGGAATTCTTTTTGCAAGCACAGAATGCCGAGCAAATCAATAAAATAGCAATAAACTTTCTCATAAGTTATTATCTTTGTGCGAAGATAGTGATAATAGCCAAAATTACAAGGGTATCACCACCGACTTATTTTTTTCTCTTTACTAAGTAAATCTCAA
>DCIN01000087.1 GCA_002315815.1 Bacteroidales bacterium UBA1725
GCGTACCCCCTCAAACTCCCCTGAGTCGCATTCGCTCCGAAAGCGGTAGTTCATTATTAATCCAATAAAATGAATACTGGATAAATTCGGATTCGGTCTGTCTATGAATATGTGGGTAATACATTGAGCAATCATTGGCCGGTATGGTTTCCGGAGTTTGATAAATACGGATAAATGGCTAAATTCGCAGGATTGTGAATTTTGTCGCAGGATTGTGACTAACTTCGAGTATTCGCGAAATAATAACGCTTAATATTTTAATATTATAATTTTCTATGGCTAATTCGATCAGCGTGCTCAATCACGCAGCAGACAACATCCGCATCCTTGCCGCAGCAGCGGTGGAGAAGGCAAAGTCGGGACATCCCGGTGGAGCCATGGGCGGAGCTGACTTTATCAATGTTCTTTATTCAGAGTACCTTACCTATGATCCCAAGAATCCTTTATGGGCTGCCCGTGACAGATTCTTCCTGGACCCCGGTCATATGGCTCCGATGCTCTATTCGCAGCTCTGTCTCGCCGGCAAGTTCACTCTGGACGAACTTGCACAGCTTCGTCAGTGGGGATCCCCCACCACAGGACACCCCGAGTTCGAGATTGCACGTGGTATCGAGAACACTTCCGGTCCTCTCGGACAAGGTCACGTCTATGCCATAGGAGCGGCAATAGCAGCAAAATATCTTGCGGCTCACACCGGTAACCCTTCCTTTGCGAAGGAAACAATCTATGCCTACATCTCTGACGGTGGAGTTGAGGAGGAAATTTCACAGGGAGGTGCCCGCATCGCATCCATACTCGGTCTTGACAATCTTGTAATGTTCTATGACTCGAATGACATACAGCTCTCCACCGAGACCAAGGTCGTGCTGAACGAGGATACTGCTGCCAAGTATCGTGCTCTTGGATGGGAAGTTATCGAAATCAACGGCAACGATGCCGCTCAGATTCGTTCCGCTCTGGATGCTGCCCGCAAAGTTCAGGGAAAGCCGACACTCATCATAGGCAAGTGTATTATGGGCAAGGGCGCACTGAAGGAGGACGGTTCTTCCTACGAGGCCGACTGCAAGACACACGGAGCTCCTCTGGGAGGAAACGCTTTTGTGAATACTGTCAAGAATCTCGGCGGAGACCCTCAGAATCCTTTTGCAATCTTTGACGATGTCAAGGAACTCTACGCCAACCGCGCCAAAGAACTCGAGGCTGTCTGTGCGGCACGTTATGCAGAGGAGGAAGCCTGGGCTGCCGCAAATCCCGAAATGGCTGCCCGGCAGGCTGACTGGTTCAGCGGCAAGGCTCCGAAGATTGACTGGAGCAAAGTTGCCCAGAAAGACAATGATTCCACCCGTTCAGCATCCGCTGCTTGTCTGTCAGCCCTTGCTGAGCAGGTTCCCAATATGATATGTGCTTCGGCCGACCTCTCCAATTCTGACAAGACAGACGGCTTCCTCAAGAAGACTCACGCCCTTCAGGCCGGAGACTTCTCCGGAGCTTTCTTCCAGGCCGGTGTTTCAGAGCTTACGATGGCCTGCTGCTGTATCGGTATGGCGCTTCACGGTGGAGTCATCCCGGCTTGCGGAACTTTCTTTGTATTCTCCGATTATATGAAGCCCGCCGTGCGTATGGCGGCTCTGATGCAACTTCCCGTCAAGTTCATCTGGACTCACGATGCATTCCGTGTCGGTGAGGATGGTCCTACTCACGAGCCTGTGGAGCAGGAGGCTCAGATACGTCTGATGGAGAAGTTGAAGAACCGTGCCGGCAAACCTTCAGTTCTCGTACTCCGTCCCGCGGATGCCAAAGAGACTACAGAGGCCTGGGCGATTGCAATGGAGAACACTTCAAGCCCTACCGCTCTCCTTTTCTCCCGCCAGAACATCAACAACCTTCCCGAAGGCAATGACTACAGTCAGGTATCCAAGGGAGGATACATAGTCGCCGGTTCTGACGAGAATCCCGACGTGATACTTGTGGCTACAGGTTCCGAAGTGTCCACTCTTGTTGCCGGCGCAGCACTTCTGCGTCAGGAGGGAAAGAAAGTCCGTATCGTGTCAGTCCCTTCCGAGGCTCTCTTCCGCCAGCAGTCCAAGGAATATCAGCAGGAGGTACTCCCCGCATCTGTGAAGAAGTTCGGTATGACAGCCGGTCTTCCCGTCAATCTCCTCGGACTTGTTCCGGAAGCTGAAGGCAGCATCTGGGGCTTCGAAACATTCGGATATTCAGCTCCTTACAAGGTTCTTGACGAGAAACTCGGATATACTGCGGAAAATGTCCGTATCCAGGTGAACAAACTCTTCGAGTAAGAGACAGGATACAGAAAGCGAAAACTGTTTTTTTCTGAAACGGGGGAGATCACAAAAGGACTCTCCCTTTTTTTTTGATTCATCAAATGAATCGGCCATCCTTCATATTGAGGCAGCGGTCACATAGACCGGCCAATGCCGGATCGTGAGTCACGATGACTATGGTTTGGCCGAGATCGGTTCTCAAAGTAAAGAGAAGTTTGTGGATTTCTTCCTTTGTGGATGAATCGAGATTACCTGTGGGTTCGTCGGCAAACAGGATTGCGGGTTCGTTGGCGAGGGCACGGGCAATGGCCACTCTCTGCTGTTCACCTCCGGAGAGTTCCGATGGCTTGTGTCCCGACCTTGCTCCAAGTCCCACTTTCTCAAGGAGAGACAGGGCTTTCTGTTTCGCCTGTCTCTTCGTGGTTCCTTGAATCAGTTGTGGAATCATCACATTCTCTACTGCGGTGAATTCGGGAAGAAGGTGATGGGCCTGGAATACAAAACCTATTTTCTTTCCTCGGAAGGCCGCCAAATCATTGCCTTTCAGTTTCAGTACATCCTTTCCGTCTATCTCGAGCGAACCGCAGTCCGGAGTGGACAGAGTTCCGAGAATTTGCAGAAGAGTCGTCTTTCCGGCTCCCGACGCTCCCATTATGGCTGTAACTTCGGCTTTTTCGGCGGTGAAATCAACTCCTTTGAGGACTTCCAGAGAACCGTAAGATTTATGTATATTGTTTGCTTGAAGTATCATAATGTCAAAGGTAAAAATCTTTCGTCAATAATCTGTATTCTTCGGAACGCTTGTTCCCTGTCTGGAGTGTGATTTCTTCTTCTGCGACGCCGGAAAATCTATGCTTTGTAAATTCGGCTATGATACGCTTGTGAGCTTTGACCGGAGTGGTTCTGATTCGAATTATCCGGAAAAGATGCAGGTTGAAGGAGGCGGCAGTACGTATCAGTCTTTTCTCCTCCTCCGATGGAAGAATCAATGACAGATGTCCGTCCGGGGTGAGATGTTCTGCAGAAAAAGCACAGATGTCGTGATATGAAAGGCTGTCAGTGTGGCGGGAAGCTGATTCTCTCGCATCGGGGTTGCGTAGAGATCCATCGAAGTAGGGCGGATTTGAAAAGATGCAGTCGAAACCGCTCCTGGGACAATATTTCTGGAGTGGAAGCCAGATGGCGTTCAGACTTCTGCTCCATTGGGAGTTGCTGAAGTTCAATGCAGCCTGTTTCGCGGACGGTTCATCAATGTCTATTGCATCAATGCTGCATTGCCCGTCCAGTCTCTGTGCAGCCATCAGTGCTATGACCCCCGTGCCGGTACCAATATCCAGTAGTCTTGAATCGGACGGGCTCAGAGTCATAGCAGCACCCAAGAGAACGGCGTCTGTGCCAAGTTTGAGAGCCGCATCGCCGTTTTCTATTGCAAAATGCTTGAATCTGAAAGTATCGGACATATTGAGAATCTCATATTTAGCAAAAGTAGTGGCAAAAGTAGTGGCAAAATTAGTTAATTTTCCTATCTTTGCAGTCCTTTTCGGGAAAGCATCGGGGTGTGGCGCAGTTGGCTAGCGCACCTGCTTTGGGAGCAGGGGGTCCCGCGTTCGAGTCGCGGTACCCCGACTTTTTTTTTGTGCCTGTGCATTGGGAAAAGTTGTGGAATTCATCGGAGCCGGGCAGAACAGGACTGTTGAGGTGAAATATTCCGGCAAAGCCATTCGCCTCCAGTGTTACGGTACGGGGTCATATCCTCCTCCGCCCAAGGGATGACAGCGGATGATTCTTTTGAATGCAAGCAGGAATCCTTTCAGAGGTCCATATTTACGGAAAGCCTCGAGCGCATATTGCGAGCAGGTGGGCGTGAACCGGCAGCTGGGAGGGGTGAAAGGAGAAATGCACAGCTGGTAAAATTTTATCAGCATAATGAAGGGTAGAGCCAGTATTGTCTTGATTCTCATATTTTTGAGAGAATCGAAGCTATCTCCACGCGTATGGCTGCATATTCTGAAACCTGCGTTGAATTGTAGAAGAAGAGCACGTCCCGGCCCTTTTCCTGCATCAGTGATTTCTGGGTGCGGTAGGCTTCCCTTATCCGTCTTTTCAGAAGATTCCTTTTCACTGCTCTCCTGAAGTTTTTCTTCGGCACGGACACCAAAATCCTGTTCGGGGATTCGTCGTCCCTTTTGAGAACACAATATTTGAAATGGCCGAAATGCCCCCACTTTCCTCCGGACAAAAGAGCGGCTATTGCTGACTTTCCGGACAGCCTCTCCTCCTTGCTGAGAGTGGCGGGCATATTATTTATGGGATTGGAGGTACAGTTCAATGGCCTTCGCGGCGGAAGAAGCCTCCGGAGTGGGGGCCTTGATTTCAATGGTGAGACCTGCATCCTCCATAGCCTTGACGATGCTTTTCCCGAAACTGACGAACTTGATGTTCCCCTGCTTGAAATCGGGATAGTTCTCGTACAGCGAGACTACGTCGCTGGGATTGTAGAGCACCACGATGTCGTAATATGAAAGATTGACGGAATGGAGGTTCTGTGATACGGGCTTCACTATCACTCCGAGGGTGTAGTCCAGACCGGCGGCCTGGAACAGGGAGGTGATGGGTTCCGAATTGGAATTGGCCGCCGCCGTAATCAGGAATTTCTCTGTTTTGTGCTTGGACGATATCAGGCCGACCACAGATGCGGGTGTACCGTCTCCGAAGAATATTTTCCTCTTCCTGAAAACTATGTGTTTCTGGAGGTACATAGCCACAGCCTCTGTGGTGCAGAAATATTTCATTGTCTCGGGGACCTTGAAACGCATCTGGTCGCAGAGTTGGAAATATGCATCTATGGCATGCTTTGACGAAAAAACGATTGCCGTGTAGTCAGGGAGATTAATCTTTTCGGTCCTGAATTCCTTGGCACTCAACGGTTCGACCAGAAAGAACGGATTGAAGTCGAGCTTGGCTCCGAAACGTTTCTGAAGGGACTCGTAAGGTGCTGGATTGGAAGGCTTCTGCTGTGAGAAAAGGATATTCATCTTGTGCCGCTCTTTCGTTATTACAGTACCCTTGCCGCAATCAAAATGGCAAGTGGCACGATTTCAAGGGCGCAAAGATACAAAAATGTTGAAAAACCGGAACAATTTTGCGATAAAATATGGCCTCTTCTGAATGCGGAAAGAGCATAAAACAGTGCACATTCACACAAAAATATATTCTTGCAGACAGAGTCCGTGGCCTTGAAGACGAAAAGAACTCCGAGACTGACGGTCATAAGCACGCACAACATTATGAAGTAATTTCTCGAAACGTGTGCGCTCGCATCGGAAATCTCTCTGCCGGCTCTCGGCCGGAAAAGACAGGACAAGATGTATCTGAGCAGCAGGAACAGCAGAAAAACGCCTGCCGTTACGGCTATGCTCCACTCTTGGCTGAAACAATCCATAAAAGAAGGGTCAAACAGCCTGTATCGGTTGCAAATGAGTATGAAAGGGAGCAGGGCAGCCAGAGCGCAGTTGTTGCGTTGTCTGGCCATACTGATGTTATGCTCCAGATCCATTGTGAGTTTTTTTCTTGTGACACTCCCGAACAATGTCGGTGCAAGTCTGAAGAAAGTACTCAGAATCAGTGCTGTGACAATCACGGCCAAAATTACGAGGCCAGATGTTATTCTGTCTGCCGGGATACAGCCCGGGGCGATGCTGTCCACAGGACACTGCGGCATATCCAGACTTCCGCTCCTGAAAATATCTTCAGCCATCAGTTGCCTCGTTTCGCTCTGTATCCAAGTTCAGTGAGTATGGCCACCAGTTTGTCTCTGAGGTCTCCTTGAATGCAGATTTGTCCGTCCTTTGCACTGCCGCCCACACCGCATCTTGTCTTGAGAATCCGGGCAAGTGCCGCAAGGTCATCTCTTGTCCCTACGAATCCGTCCACTACGCTCACCTGCTTGCCTGCACGTTGCCTGCGGTCGATTCGCACCACAAGTTTCTGCTCACCGGGAGCGAGCGTTTTTTCTTCGGGAGCAGTTTCTTCGAGGGTGTACGAAAAATCAGGGTCGGTGGAATACACGACACCCAGCCTTTTTTTCCAATCACAATCAGCCATAGGACATTTTTTGCAAAGGTAGCATTTTGGTTGTATATTTGTAGGTTATGGACAACAAGAAATTCAACTTGTGGCATCGGATAGCCGCGCTTTTCGCACTGGCAGTCTCGGCAGTCACCTATCTTCTTACAATCGAGCCCACTGCTTCTTTCTGGGATTGCGGTGAGTTTATTGCGTCTTCGTACAAACTTGAGGTGGGGCATCCTCCCGGAAACCCTATGTTCCAACTGATTGCAAGATTTTTCACTATGTTCGGCGACAATATGCACGCCGCCGTGCTGGTAAATGCAATGAGTGCGATATGCTCGGCTCTCACGATATTCTTCCTTTATCTCACCATAGTCTGGTTCGTGCGCCGCATCATCGGTGGCAGGGGGGAGATCAATACCGGTCAGGCTGTGGCGATTATAGGTTCCGGTCTTGTCGGGTCCCTCATATACTGTTTCTCGGACACGTTCTGGTTTTCAGCCGTGGAAGGCGAGGTCTATGCGATGAGTTCCCTTTTCACCGCTATGGTGTTCTGGGCTATGACTATGTGGTATGACCACGCCGACGAGCCGCATTCCAACCGATGGATTGTGCTTATAGCTTTCCTGATGGGACTCAGCATAGGGGTGCACCTGCTCAACCTGCTGGCCATTCCGGCTCTCGTCTTTATGTTCTACTACAGGGGCAGGGAGGACAGCAGCTTCACTTTTGGCGAATTCCTGAAGATATTCATCACGGGTGTTCTCATACTCGCATTCATTCTCTTCATAATAGTGCCCTGGCTCCCGAAAATGGCTGCATACACAGATTTGTTCTTCGTGAACGTCCTTTCCCTGCCATACAACACCGGAGCTGCATTCTTCCTGCTCGCAGTGCTCTTTTTGTGCTTCTGGGGCATTTTCAGCACGCTCAGGAAGAAGAAGGTGTTCTGGAATACGGCATTGTTGTGCCTGACCACCATTATCATAGGCTTTTCCGTGTTCAGCATAGACGTGATACGCTCCTGTGCCAAGACTCCGACCAACGAGTATCAGCCGGACAATGCCTTCACTCTTGTGCGCTATCTCAGCCGTGAGCAATACGGTTCCAATCCTCTCATATACGGACAGTATTTCGACGCTCCATACGATATTCAGGCTCCCAAGTACTGGGCTCCTCTGGGCGGGAAGTACAAAAAAGTGGACGGGCCGATAGCTCCCGTGTACAAGAAAGAGGGCAAGATGCTTTTTCCTCGTATGTGGTACAGCAGTCCGGACGGGTCTGCTGAGAAATTCTACAACATATACACCCAGGGCAAGGGAAAAGCCGTGGCCGGAAGCCAGAACAGGAAACCTACAGTAATAGCCAATCTCACATATTTCTTTGACTATCAACTGAATTGGATGTACTGGCGGTATTTTATGTGGAATTTCGTCGGACGCCAGAACCAGATTCACTCCCCTGATCCGGGCAGTTTATTTCACGGTAATTGGGAAAGTGGGGTCAAGTTCATCGACGACTTTCTTCTGGGAGACCAGAGCGATGCACCCGAAGTTCTTCGCAACGATCCCGGAAAGAATCACTATTTCTTCCTTCCCCTGATTCTGGGCTTGATAGGACTCTTCTTCCAGTTCAACAGGGACAGGCGTGGCTGCTGGCTCAATTTCCTGATGTTCTTTATGACGGGAATAGCTATTGTGATATATCTCAATCAGCCTCCCCATCAGGTGAGGGAGAGGGACTATGCCTATGCCGGTTCGTTCTACTTCTTTGCGGTGTGGACAGGAATCGCCGTTGCCGCTATATATACCTGGATAACCAAGGCTCTCAATGGGAAAAATTCCGTTCCCGCCGCTTCAGCTATCACTCTGCTTCTGCTTGCCGTGCCGGTGGAAATGGCTGCCCAGAACTGGGATGACCACGATCGTAGCGGTCGCCGCACAGCGGTGGAGATGGCATACAATTATCTCAATTCGGTAGGAGAGAACGGAATTCTCGTTACCCACGGCGACAATGACACCTTCCCTCTCTGGTATGCCCAGGAAGTGGAGAATTGCCGTACCGATGTGCGTATAGTCAACACTTCGCTTCTCGGCACTGACTGGCATATTGACCAGCTCACCTGGGCGATGAACGAATCAGCACCGCTTCCGCTATCCGTCGGTCACAGTCAGTACCTATACGGCACCAATGAGATGGTGCCCATATCTGACACCAGAAACGGCGTGATGAGCATCCACGATGTGATGGCCATCTTCAAGCATCCCCAGATCAAGGCTACGCTGTCAAACGGAGAGAAGGTCGATTATATCGCTTCCAGAAAAATTGCCGTCCCTGTCAACAAGGAGAATGTAATCAAGTACGGCATTCTGGACAAGAAGTATGAGTCGATGATTCCCGATACCATAGTACTGAACATTTCGAAGGACAAGAACTATCTTGACAAGCCCGAGCTGTTTATGCTGGACCTGCTGGACGGTTATGACTGGTCGCGTCCCATCCATCTGCTCAATGGAGGCGGAGATCTCAATATGGGAATCAAGGACTATCTGCAGAGTGTGGGAAACTCATTCAAGTTCGTCCCTGTCAAAAACAGTCTTTCCGGCACCTCCACAAGTTTCATAGATTCGGAATTGCTCTATCACAACCTCAAGGACGTATTCCGTTTCGACGCCCTTTCAGCTGACAACTATTTCATTGACCATCAGAATCTTTACACATTTCTGGGGGTGATGTCCGTACGTGGGATGTTCGTCAATGCCGTCCAATCTCTCATCGATGACGGCAGCAACGACAAGGCTGTCGAACTTCTCGACAAATGTCAGGATGTTATGCACCGTTTCCCTATCGAGACCATTGCTCTCGGATTCTCTGCAAACGACTACGCAGTCATATCGATGGTGGAACTCTATTATCAGCTCGGGTGCAAGGAAAAAGCCCAGTTGCTGGGAGGAGAGATGGGCGTCAAACTTCTGGAAGAGGCCAGATTCTGTATAGAGTATTACAAAGTATCGCATTCCAACTTTGAATTGGCGGCAAATTTCATCTATATTCTTGCCGACATTATGAACAATGGGGGCGACAAGGAACTTGCCAACAACCTGACATCTGCACTCGATACGATGATAAATACTGCATCAGGGAACAGTTAGCCTGCTGCAGACCGGGAGAGTCAGCGTTCCATTCTGACCACGATGGAGAGCGGGAGAGCCTTGCCGAATCTATCAGATAAAGCAAGTTCTCCGCTCTCCATCTTTGTTTCAGTCCCGAGACCGAAAGCCTGTTGCACGAGGGTCTCTCCAAGCAGTGCGGAATAGCCGTTGGAATACAGGTTGAGGACGAGGAAGGAGTTCTTCGGGGCCAGAATCTCATTTACTGTGCACAACATTTCGAAAAGGCACTCGTCCAGCTTCCATTTCTCTCCGTCGGGACCGTGTCCGTATGCCGGCGGATCGAGAATGATGCCTTGATAGCGATTGCCGCGTCTGGCTTCGCGTCTGGCGAATTTCATTGCGTCCTCGACTATCCATCTTATGCCATCCAGATTGCTGCATTCCATATTTCCTCTTGCCCAGGTTACTACCTGACGGACGGAATCCAGATGGGTTACGTCCGCTCCTGCGGCTTTTGCAGCCAGAGATGCAGCTCCGGTGTAGGCGAAGAGGTTGAGGACTTTTGGCTTTTCTGTCTCGGATGCAGCGAGGGTTTTTGCCTTTCTGAATATGTAGTCCCAGTTTGGGGCCTGCTCGGGAAACACTCCGACGTGCTTGAATGAGGTCAGTCCCAAACGCAGATCCATTTTCAACCCTTCGTGGTTGGAGTAGCCAATATGCCACTGGTCTTCCATCTTGCGCAGTCTCTCCCAGCTTCCGCTGTCCTCCTTGCCCGCTTTTCCGAAACCGGCTCCGGGGATGAAGCGTGTATGGCAGAGACGGCTCCATTCTTTTGCAGACAGACTTCTGTTCCAAAGTGCCTTGGGTTCGGGCCTGGACATTATGTATGGGCCGAAGCGCTCCAGTTTCTCACCTTCACCGCTGTCCAGAAGTTCGTAGTCTTTCCAATTTGTATCCGGGTACTGTATCATAGTGCAATTGTAAACTGATAATGGTTCTGTTGAAATTGGTGCAAATGTAAGAAGTTTTTCAAGATGACACGGCGTTGCTCAAAAATTGTTATTTTTGTAGGTTTGAAATTCATAATACCTAATAATATGCAACAGCACATTGATTCTTACAATTTCGCCGGCAAGAAAGCCATTGTACGTGTGGACTTCAACGTCCCTCTGAACGACAAATTCGAAATCACTGACGACACCCGCATCCGTGCAGCCATTCCCACCCTCAAGAAGGTGCTTGCAGGGGGAGGTTCCCTTATCATAATGTCCCATCTCGGCCGTCCGAAGGGAGTTGACGCCAAGTTTTCTCTCAAGCATATAGTGGATCACGTATCCGCGAAGCTCGGTGTCCCCGTACAGTTCGCTCCTGACTGCCAGAAGGCTCAGGATTTTGCAGCAGCCCTCAAGCCCGGTGAGGCTCTTATGCTCGAGAATCTCCGTTTCTACGCGGAGGAGGAGGGCAAGCCCCGCGGACTCGCTGAGGATGCTTCTGACGAGGAGAAAAAAGCTGCCAAGGCTGCCGTGAAGGAGAGCCAGAAAAACTTTGTCAAGACACTTGCCTCCTATGCCGATTGCTATATCAACGACGCTTTTGGCACGGCTCACCGCGCTCACGGTTCCACTGCCCTCATAGCCAAGTATTTCCCTGATGACAAGATGTTCGGTTATCTGATGGAAGGTGAAATCAAGGCCATCGAAAACGTGCTCAAGAATGCCCAGCATCCCTTCACAGCCATTATCGGAGGATCCAAGGTTTCCAGCAAGCTTGCAGTTCTCGAAAATATGCTCGAGAAAGTTGACAATCTCGTCATAGGCGGAGGTATGGGATATACTTTCGTCAAGGCTCAGGGCGGTAATATTGGCAACTCCCTCCACGAGGATGACCTTATGCCCCAGGCCCTCGAGATACTTGCCAAGGCGAAGGAAAAGGGAGTGAAGGTATTCATTTCGCAGGATACTGTCATTGCAGACAAATTCGCCGACGATGCAAATACTCAGACGGTCAATTCTTTCGAAATTCCTCAGGGATGGGAAGGAATGGATGCAGGTGAGAAATCCATAGCAACCTGGACAGAAATCATTCTTTCATCCAAGACCATTCTTTGGAACGGTCCCGTGGGCGTATTCGAGATGCCCACTTTCGCCAAGGGTACGCTCAAGATTGCCGAGCTTCTTGCCAAAGCTACCGAAACAGGAGCCTATACACTTGTCGGAGGAGGTGATTCCGTTGCAGCAGTCACCCGAATGGGCTATGCTGACAAAGTAAGTTACGTATCTACCGGCGGAGGTGCTATGCTCGAGGCTCTCGAAGGCAAGGATCTTCCCGGTATTGCCGCAGTACGCGAGTAAGATTCAATGATGATGGACCTGCTCTCCGTTCATTGGCACGTCGATCCTGTCCTGTTCCATCTGGGCAGTATCGGAATCAGGTGGTATTCCCTCCTGTTTGTGTCAGGTTTCATAATAGGATGGTATATCTTCCGGCGGTTCTTCCGCCGGGAGAATCTTCCTTGGGACAAACTGCTCGACCCGTTGCTTTACACTCTTCTGATATGCACCATAGTCGGAGCACGTCTGGGACATTGTCTGTTTTATCAGCCGGATTATTATCTGGGATCCTGGAAAGGTTTTCTTGAAATTTTCCAGCCCTGGAAGGGAGGTCTCGCCAGTCACGGCGGAGCCATCGCCCTTCTATTGGGAATGTGGTGGTATTCTAATCGATACGGCAAAAAATACAAATTCGATTTTTTGTGGGTGATGGACCGCCTCTGTATCACGGTAGCTTTTGCGGCTTGTCTCATCAGACTCGGAAACCTTTTCAATTCAGAGATTTACGGTGACGTAACCACGCTCCCTTGGGGTTTTGTCTTCGACCTGCGCGGCGAGACTCAGCCCAAGCACCCCACCCAGTTGTACGAGGCTTTGAGTTATCTCCTTCTCGGACTTTTCCTCTTGTGGGTATATAACAGGAAACTGGACAAGGTTCACCGCGGATTCTTTTTCGGTGCATTCCTGGTCGGCTGTTTCGGAATGCGTTTCCTCATAGAATTCATCAAGGAACCTCAGGTGGATTTCGAACAGGGAATGCTGCTTGATATGGGCCAGTTGCTTTCGCTTCCGTTCATCGTTGCAGGAATAGTGATTCTTATCTTGTCTATGGTGAAACGCAAGCCAGCTTATTGTGGAGACAGTATTTGACGCTTTTCGTTCATCGGTGCTCATCTCCGGCCTCGTGCTCGTGATGATGATGCTGATAGAATGTCTCAATGTCAGTTCCGGTGGAAGTCTCTTCGTGAGATTGAGGCACAGCCGTGCGGGTCAGGTGTTCCTTTCGGCGTTACTGGGTGTGATTCCGGGATGTATGGGAGGATTTGCCTCTGTCTCCCTCTACACCCACGGGATGATTAGTTTCGGAGCGTTGGTGGCTATGATGATTGCTTCGTCGGGAGACGAGGCTTTCGTGATGCTCGCAATGTTCCCCGGCAAGTCTCTCTGGATTTTCTTACTTCTATTTGTCATAGCTGTTGCCGCAGGTATTCTGACGGATATCTTCCAAAGAGGGAAGGCTCAGCAGCAGTTCTGCACCGCTGACCTTCACAAGGAAGATTTGGATTCAGGTGACAGGTCGGGCCGTCATTTCTCCTGGAAGAGATTCGTTATGCTGCTGGGTACGGTTCTGTTCATCGCGGCCCTTGTCTCCGGCGTTCTCGCTCACGACCACTCAACCCAGTCAGGAGTCGCAGGACAGGAAGTTGAAAGACATACAGTTGCAGGTTTCAATCTGCTTGACGAGAACTGGATGAACATACTCTTCGGAATCCTCAGTCTTGTCCTGATATACGTGATACTCAGGGGAAAGGATCACTTCGTTGAGGAACATCTCTGGCATCACATCGTATGCAGGCATCTTCCTCGCATATTCCTATGGACTTTCCCTATTCTTCTGGGTATATCTCTTCTTTCGGGAATCGTGGATATCAGTACTTGGATAGGAGAGAATATTCCTTTGATGATTCTGCTTGCCGCCCTTGTGGGAATAATCCCCGAGTCGGGGCCGCATTTGATTTTTGTGACTCTCTATGCTTCAGGAGTGATTCCTCTGCCTGTTCTGCTGGCAAGTTGCATAAGTCAGGACGGACACGCGTCCCTGCCTCTGCTTGCAGAGAGCAGACGTGCCTTCCTCAAGTCCAAGATTATAGGATTCGCCGTCGCTTTGGTCGTTGGTTTCGGCTTCTGGCTCCTTGCCTGAGGTATGTTTTTTGCAGGGAACAACTTCCCCTCAAATTGTTTTTGATTTACTTACAACTGGATATCAATAAACTATGACAGAATTTTTGATGATTGCGGCAATGCTTGTGCCACAGGTAGATACGACACAAAGCATACCTGCCGTCCTCACCCTTGAGAAAGCCATTGAAATAGCTCTCAGCGAAAGCCCTGTTGTCAAAGTGGCAGATATGGAAATAGAAAGGGTGGGTTATGCAAGGAAAGGCACTTATTCATCCCTGTTTCCGTCCATTGACGGAAGTGCATCATATCAGCGCACCATAAAAAAGCAGGTGATGTATATGGATATGGGCAGTTCTTCGTCCCTTTTGGGCGGTTTAGGTTCA
>DCIN01000027.1:0-26085 GCA_002315815.1 Bacteroidales bacterium UBA1725
CTTATTTTTTTCTCTTTACTTAAACTGAACAACACCGAAAGCCCGCCCATTACACTATGGGCGGGATCGTGCGGTCCAAGACGTTATTACTTAGCGATGGCTACGGAACGAGTTTCACGGATGACAGTAATCTTGACCTGACCTGGATAAGTCATTTCATCCTGAATTTTTTGAGCAATCTCAGTACTCAGACGGGCTGCTGCGTCATCGCTGACTTCATCCGCACCGACGATGACTCTGAGTTCACGTCCAGCCTGAATGGCAAATGATTTGGTGACTCCGGGATAGGAAGCGGCAAGATCCTCCATCCCTTTCAAACGTTTGATATAGCTTTCAATCACCTCTCTTCTCGCTCCGGGTCTTGCTCCAGAGATTGCATCTCCGACAAGCACAAGAGGAGAGTATATTGACGTCATCTCCATTTCCTCGTGATGAGCACCTATGGCGTTGCAGATTTCGGGACGTTCCTTGTACTGCTCCGCAAGCTTGGCTCCCAAAAGTGCATGAGGCAATTCGGAATCTTCGGTACTGACTTTCCCGATATCGTGAAGAAGACCGGCTCTCTTGGCGACCTTGGGATTGAGACCAAGTTCCGAAGCCATTATGGAGCAGATATTTGCTACTTCACGAGAATGCTGGAGAAGATTCTGTCCGTATGAACTGCGATATTTCATTCGTCCAATCAGTTTGACAAGTTCGATGTTGAGTCCGTGAATACCCAAATCGATGCAGCTGCGCTTTCCGGTCTCCAATATTTCATCTTCGAGCTGTTTGCTTACCTTCGCCACAACTTCTTCGATACGCGCGGGGTGAATGCGGCCGTCAATTACAAGCTGGTGCAGGGCGAGACGCGCCACTTCGCGACGGACAGGGTCAAAAGCAGAGAGAAGTATGGCATCGGGAGTGTCATCAACTACGATTTCGACTCCTGTAGCGGCCTCCAGAGCTCGGATATTGCGTCCCTCACGACCGATTATCCTTCCCTTGACCTCGTCACTGTCAATGGGGAATGTCGTTACGGCATTCTCTATGGCCGTTTCCGTGGCTGTTCGCTGTATAGTGTTGATTACTATGCGCTTTGCTTCTTTGGCCGCATTCATTCTGGCCTCGTCCATAGTATCGTTGATATATGCCTGAGCCTCGCTGCGCGCCTGAGCTTTCATATTCTCCATCAGCGTATTCCTGGCTTCGTCCGCAGTCATCCCGGCCACGGATTCCAACTCCTTGTTCACTTGGGCCGTAAGCTTGGCACATTCCTCGAGCTTGGCTTCGAGAGTATTTCTCTGAGCATTCAGCTGACCTTTCTGAGAATCAAGATCGTGCTGACGCTTGTTAAGCTCGCCGGCCTGTTGGTTGAGCTGTCCTTCTCGGCTGCGGATATTGTTCTCGCGCTCCTTGAGTTCCTGATTCTTGTTTCCTACATAAGTCTCATGCTCACTCTTCAGCTGGAGGTACTTTTCCTTGGCCTGAAGTATTTTCTCCTGCTTGATCTTCTCCGCTTCAAGCTTCGCCTTCTCCACTATGGCATCTGCCTGTCCCCTGGATGCTGTTCTCTTCACCAATATGTACACAGCAAGGGCAAGTATGGCCCCTACAATCCCTGAAACAATATAAAACACAAATTCTGACATAATATATATATATGTATTTATTAAAAAAGTATCTGCAACAAAGCAGATACTTCTATGAAAAAGCCGTCAGCCGAAATTTCAGAAAGCCTCTGATTAAGATTTGGGCTCCGCCCCGTCTCTGGCTTCCCTTCCAAAGGGCCTGCCATCCTCGGTTCGAGAAAACCCGGTTCCGAAGAACTCTGTTGTTTTCAGAAGATGGGCCTGACGGCAAATGTCATTTCTTGTCTTTCAGATAGCCTGCAATCTCATACTCAAGCCTTTCGGCCTCAATACCAATCGATTTGACACTCTCTTGAGAAGAAATCTTGAGAATTGTTTCTTTCACACAAACCCAAGCCAACTTCTCTTCAAGAGGCACCTCGCTGAACTTTTTGTCATAGGAAGCAAGCCTCCTGTTGATATCCTCTGCAGCCAACCTCATCAGCCGTTCAATTTCCAGCGACTCAGCCTTCAGGGTATAAAACCTGTCTGCAATCTTTATGGACACACTCTGCCCCATCAGTTCTCAAGCAGTTCGATGCACTTGTCAATCTCACGAATCAGCTTCGAAACCCTTTCTCTGGCTGTAATCCTGTCAGTTCCTGAGCCGAAAGCAATCTGTAATTTGAGATTGTCTATCTGTTGATTCAATTCAGTAATCTGCTCTTTGCACGCTTTCAACCTCGCATCCTTGTCAGCCAACTCGGCGGCAAGACCGTCAGCTCTCTGTTTTTCCTTCTCGTAAAGAGAGACAAGCTTTTGTATCTGAGCCTTGATGTTTTCCAGCATACTGAAGCCGAAACGTACTTTGTATGCAAAAATAAGGAATTAATGCGACAAAAAAAAGAACGGGGACGACTTTTAGCCGTCCCCGTCGAAACTATCTTGTCAATATTTATTTTTTGGTCACGATAGCTGCACGGGAAAGTGCATTACTGTTGAAGAACAGAGGATTGACACCGCCATTGGCAACCTTGACAAGCTGTGAAGGATTGACACCCTCGCCGACAAGGAGATTGTAGATGGCATCAGCACGCTTTTCAGAAAGAGTCTGGTTGAAGTTAGCTGAACCTGTAGCCTTGTCTGCATATCCGGCGATTTCGTAAACGAAGTCAGTAGGAGAAGTCTTGATGGCATCAGCTACGAGCTTCACACGAGCCTTGTCCTTCAAAGTGACATTGGCCTTGCCAATCTCGAAGAAAATAGCTGTAGGAGTAAGACCGCTACCGAGGTTGACAACCTTCTCGACTATCCTCTCGACAGGTTTCTCGACAATCTTCTCAACAATCTTGGGGTTCTTCTCAAGTGCATCGGCAACCATTGCAGCAGCGGTGGCTGCGGAAACATAGCCTGCCTTCTCTGCAACTTTCTTTGCATATCCGTCCTTGCCGCTCTTGCCACCGATGGTATAGACAACATTGATGGTTCCACGAAGAGTTCCTTCAGCTGAACGGCTGGTGGAAGCAGGACCGAAGATGGAAGGAGTGATTCCGAAGCGTCCCTCAGCACCCACAGCCCACTTGTCAGTGATATTGTAAGCAATTCCAAGACCTGCAGTTGCTCCAACTCTTGCCAAAAACTTGTCACTGGGAACGACTTTCATCGCAGGTTTGCCGTCAATGTGAGCGATTTCTGAAGAATATTTGGAACCTTCCTTTGAGAAGTTCACGGTAGGACCAAGGAACAAATAAACATCAAGTTTGGGAAGACTCTGCTTGCTGAAAAGCTGTGAAAAATTGACCATTCCGTCAAGGTTCAATTCTCCGAAGAGCTGCTTCGTGGGGAGACCGCTGCTGACCCAACCCACTGCTAGAGCGTCAGCATCAAGCTTCTGATTGAGACCTCCGAGGACAACACGGGATCCGATAACAGGAGTGAAATATGCACCGACCTGAATCTGCCCATAAAAAGCGGGACTGATGAAATGGTTGGAATAATTGCTTATCACACCGCCGCCGACACCCACGAATACGTCTGACACTTGTGCATTAGCGTTGAACGCACCTGCAACAACAGCCAAAGACAATGCAAATACTTTGAGTTTCATATCTATTCACTTATTTTATTATTACTATTGAAAGGAAAAGCTAGTCAGCGACTACTATTCCGCCTCCAGCATTGAGGCCGCCGTGGCCTTTCTCGTGGCTGTATGTGGGATCATCAACTCCGTGACCGGGAACATAGTGGCTGGTATGGTCGGGACTGGCAATCTCCTTGTACTCTACTACGGTATTGAGGTCCTCATACGAGCAAGTGGTCATTTTCTCCCTTTCGACAGTACCGTCAGCAAGTTGGTGAATTCTGTAGAAATCGACATACTTCACTGTCTTGTTGATTGTAACATAAACATTGTAGTATGAGAATGCAGCCACTGTGTATTCATAATCCTTCTTTTCAGTTGCGTATGCGGAAGGGATCTGAGCCATTTTCTCATCGACATAGAGTTTCTCTGCATCGTTGAGTCCGTCATACTTCATAACGGGAGTGCCGAAAAGGCCGGTCTCGGAAGTATAGTTGGTCTTTCCGAAAAGAACGTACATACTGTTGTTGACACACCATCTGGCATCAGCGTGAACGGTATGAGCGTAATCGAGACAACCTGCCCACTTTACGGAAACATCTCCGTTTCTGGTCTCATAGGCGTAACTTGTAGAAGTCTTGCCATCTTCAAGAACCACCTTAGCCGCATAGTCGGCAACAGCCCCCTCTACAAGAGCAGCAACAACGACAGTGGCGGAACCCTTGTGACCGTTGAACTCAGCATCAATCTTCAGACTGGTCTGAGCAAGGCTCTTGCTTCCGGTAAGTGTGACCTTGTTTCCGGAAATGACAACCTTGTCCGAAGCCATAGATGAGGCACTGGCTGTGATTTTGGTGCCAGCATCCTGAGTGACGTCTTTTCCAAGATAAGAATCCCAAACTGTTACAGTCACAGTTGCAACCGCAGGATTGGTCTCATACACTGTCCTGATATCTTCCCTCTGACAAGAAGAGAAGACAGCCAGAAGTGCAACTGACGCGAAAAATAATTTTTTCATCTCTTGTTTGTTTTTAAATATTAACGTTTCAATAATTCTCTTAATTCACTGTCTATCAAGTACGGATTGAATCCGTTGTGTTCCATGATATTGTCCGATGCCTCAGTCTTGTACTGGTTGTAGAAGTACTGTTCGTTGTTGGCATTGTATGACAAGCCCATCGACCCCAGAACCACTCTGGGAAGACTGCGACACCGATTGCTCCTGTAGGGCGGAAGTGCAACGGAAAAACGGAAACCTCCGTTGAACTGTGCATCGGAAAGGAAACCTTTCTCCCCGTACAAACCGATGGAACAGTAGCGGAAGTGCCGTACAACCTCTGCCCGAAGGCCCTTGTCCCCATAGAGGAACTTCTCTGCGGACAAAGAAATGTTGGTTCTTGCAGCTTTCCACCAGTAGTTTGCAGTCACGCTCCAATAGAACTCATCAGGTACGTCGAAATGATACAAGAACTTGTTCCAGTATCCCAGTCCGAGATATCCAAGTTTGCATTCAAGCGAGAATTTCTCATTGATGAAAGGATGGAACATTTCAAGAGCCACTCCGTTGCGGTTGTTCGAGAAAATACCGACGGTGATTTTGCCGAACATCTTCAAATTCCAAGGATCTCTGAACCTCTGGGAGACTGTAATGACCGAGGGGTGGACAAAATCATCCAAAGTGCTGTAGCCGTCATTCCATACAGGTATCTGCACCATTCCGGTCAATTTCATTCCCGGCCAGAGTGAAACCTCAACCGCCGGGCTTATCTGGAAAATGCTTTGATAGACCTGGGTTATGACGAGATTCATAAACGAAAACTGGGGATATACGACAAAATCAATCTTCCCGAGCGAACTGTTGTGTTTCTCCGCTTTTCTAACCTTCTTCCAACTGTCGTTGAGCCTGTAGCTTGTACTCCACGTACCAAGCGAAGGCCCGTATGTCAAAGTAACTTGAGGTATATCATAGTAAGTCGCTATCACTTTGCAGGACAATGAGTCTGGAATACCACAGGAAGAAATGACCCTCAATGCTTCCGCTATCCCCTGCGACTGAATCCTGTACCTGTCATTCTGGATTGTGAAGATTCTGACGTTTCCGTCTTCATAAGACCTCACATTCACAAAACCGGCCTCGACCAAACGCCGCCCCACCGATTCCACATCTTCCTGAGCACAAAGAATACCCGGAGCGAGCAATAGAGAGGAGACTACAAGCAGTACGATATTCGACGCTCTGGACACTACCAACTCTGTTCTACAAAATACGGACAAATATAGCTAGAAAAAAAGAATAAAACAACTATTTTTCAGGAAGTTATTTTTAGATTCACTACAATTCAGCAAAGGTTAATAGTGGTCATCAGTCCATTACGATTCATTCTGTACCGCAGATTCATTCTGTACCGCAGATTCTCCTGTATGTTTCAAGGTCACCGATATCGGTACGTTTGCCGGGCATCTTCCAGGCGTGAACGACACTCCTCCCGCAGATGTGACGTGCCAGATTTCCGGGAGCATCAAAGCCACAGCCATTCTCGATGCAATCCAGTATCAAATGAATATCCCTGTGACTGTAAATGTAAAAAGGTGGAACTGCCAGAATGCTCTTCGGTTCCATAGGCTTCTCCTCCATCTCCAAGACCCTGCCCTCCGGATTGAGTACAACCACACCCGTGCGGCGCAGTGCATTCAGGGAAGGTTCTTCATAGTACATAATAACGCTGGTGCTACAGGTCCTGAAATAATCTGCAAAACCTGACAGGCTGAAATTCAGGAGGTTGTCGGCAGCAAGCACAAGATAGTCTTCATCCGGTGAGTCAACGCGGCGTATCGCCAGAAGCAAATCCCTCACAGCTCCGACTCTGCTGGAATTGTCGGTAGAGCCGTCATCGATTATTTCTATAGGCTTGGAATAATTACATTTTTCAAGCCATTCATTGAAGACCCCTGCAAACCGGTGGTTGGTGACGACAATATGGCGGGTGACATCAGGAATTGCATCCACATCGGCCAGAAGCGAGTCCAGAATGGTCCGCCCGTTCACCTCAAGCAGAGGCTTTGGCCAATTTTCCGTAAGTGGATACATCCTGGTAGCGTATCCGGCGGCTAGAATAACGTCAATCATCGATATATCTGGCTCCGTCGTCAGTGCTGCAGAAACAGGTCAAAAATGTGCTTTCGTATTCCGGAAAGCGTGAAAGGTATTCATTGGTGAGCCTCTCCCTGATTTCATCCTCCCTCTCGGGATCCACAATTGCTATACAGGCACCTTTGAATCCTGCCCCGCTGAAACGTCCTCCATACACTCCGGGCAATTTTTTCATTATCTCATAGATGGCTATCAATTCGGGGCTGCCACATTCGTAGTTTACAATCGAACTCTCGCAACTCTCGAAGCAAAGCCGACCGAAAAGTTCCAGATTACCGGTCTCCCAGGCAGTCACGGCCTTTCTTACCCGACGATATTCTCCGTAAAAATGCCTGGCCCTCCTGGCAAAACGCTCCGGCAGTTTTTCTTCG
This sequence comes from Bacteroidales bacterium UBA1725, assembly GCA_002315815.1. GTDB lineage: Bacteria > Bacteroidota > Bacteroidia > Bacteroidales > UBA932 > Cryptobacteroides. The sequence goes on from DCIN01000027.1 coordinate 7,153, forward strand.
GTGCTTTCGAACAGTTGTCTGGGAATGTCCCGGAGGAAAGTCCTGTTCATAGGTTTGAGAGGCTGAGCATTGAATGCCAGCACATTCCAGGCTGCAGTCCTGCACTCTGCAACCCTCAGGTTGTAGTCACTGCCCATCAGGTTTCTCGTGAGTCCGCTGAAGAAAACGCCCAGATGAAAATCGGGCATATTGTCCGGTTTCTTGATCAGACGGAATTCACCGCTGTCTGTATCCATAAACAGAAGGCTGTCCTTCTCTCCCAATACTATATTGGCCTGATCGAGAATTCCGTTGTCGAGACCTATATATTCACGTTCGGCTTCGGAGGCAATCTTGACTATCTCCATCTTGGTCAGGGAAATGTCGTTGGCTCTGGAGAAAGCCATAACATACGCGACAAGAACGGCGGCGCTGGAACTGAGTCCGCCGACAGGCAGAGACCCTTTCAATGTGCCACGGATACCGCGGTGCAGCACGAAGCGCTTCTTCAATGCAAACTTTGCCCCTCTGGCATAGTCGCCCCAGTCGTGGCTTCGAATCTGAACCGGTTCGGTGAGGTTGAAACTGACCTTGCCGGGATAAGACAGGCTCTCCAGCTCCACTCTACCGTCGTCGGTGGGGTCAAACCAGAGGTCCACTCCCCTGTCGAATGCAAATCCGGTGACCAGACCGTGCTGATGGTCAACGTGAGCGCCCACGGGGCACACGCGGTAAGGCGCAAAAATATGATATCTGTAATTCATACGATATCTACACTCCATAGAATTCCTTATACCATTCGGCAAATTGCCTGAGACCCACCCTGAGAGGAGTATGTGGTTTGAAACCGAAATCCCGTTCCAGAGGTGCAGTGTCAGCGTAAGTCACCGGCACGTCGCCCGGCTGCATAGGTACAAGTTCCTTATGGGCCTCAAAATCATAATCCGCAGGAAGCACCCCGGCGCGAACCAGTTCCTCCTGAAGAATCTGTACGAAATCGAGCAGGTTTTCGGGGCTGGAATTACCGATGTTGTACACTGCGTACGGTGGGACTGGCAGACCGTCGTCCCCTTTTCTCTTCTTCGGGGCCTTGTGAATAACACGCTGCACACCCTCCACTATGTCATCGACATAGGTGAAGTCCCTCATACAATTGCCATAGTTGAAAATCTTTATCGTCTCCCCTTTCAGAAGTTTGTCAGTGAATCCGAAATAGGCCATATCAGGACGTCCGGCCGGCCCGTAAACAGTAAAGAATCTAAGTCCCGTGGAAGGAATATCATACAGTTTGCCGTAGGCGTGGGCAAGAAGTTCATTCGATTTCTTGGTCGCGGCATAGAGGCTCACCGGATTGTCCACTTTGTCATCAGTGCTGTACGGAACCTTGACATTGGAGCCATAAACACTTGAACTGGAGGCATATACAAGATGCTGCACAGGATGGTGGCGACAAGCTTCCAGAATGTTGTAGAAGCCAATCAGATTGCTTTGAATGTAGGCATCTGGATTGGTTATGCTGTATCTGACTCCGGCCTGCGCTGCGAGATTCACGACCACATCGAAGTGCTCTTCATAGAACAGGTTGTCCACCAATGACTTGTCTGCAATATCACCCTTGACGAAACGCCATCTTGGAGAAGAAATCCTCCCAAGTCTCCAGTACTTGAGGGAAACGTCATAATAGTCATTAAGGTTGTCGAGCCCAACTACCTCTATATCCGGTTCCGACTCCAGAAGCCTCATCACAAGGTTCGAGCCGATGAATCCTGCGGCACCAGTCACAAGAACTTTCATACTCATCTGTTACGGTACATTGACTCATAGTACTTTTCGTACTCGCCGGAAGTCACGTTATCCATCCAGTCGCTGTTGTTCAGATACCATTTCACAGTCTTCTCTATCCCCTCTTCGAACTGAAGCGAGGGCTCCCATCCGAGTTCTTTCTGAAGTTTGGACGAGTCGATGGCATAGCGCAAATCGTGTCCGGCCCTGTCCGCTACGAAAGTAATCAGGTCGTCATCAGCCCCGGCAGGCCGGCCGAGAATACTGTCAACTGTAGAAATCAGAAGTCTGACAATGTCGATGTTCTTCCACTCGTTGAAACCTCCGATGTTGTATGTACCGGCGATTTCTCCACGATGGAAAATGAGATCAATCGCCTTGGCGTGGTCCTCTACGTATAGCCAGTCTCTGACGTTGTCGCCCCGACCATATACCGGAAGCGGCTTCCGATTACGTATATTATTGATAAATAAAGGGATGAACTTCTCTGGAAATTGGTAAGGACCATAATTGTTAGAGCAGTTCGTAACTATGGACGGAAAACCATAGGTGTCGTGAAACGCACGCACGAAATGATCGCTGGAAGCCTTGGCAGCACTATATGGGCTGTGAGGCTGGTATTTCATATCCTCAGTGAAGAAATCAGCGCCGTAAGCGAGATGTTTCTTCTCCGAACTGGCTTTTGTGCTGAACGGAGGTTCAATTCCTTCCGGATGTGTGACAGGAAGAGAACCATAAACCTCATCGGTGCTGATGTGATAGAATGTCCTGCGTATTCCGTCTGCCGTACCGGCATCATATCCTCCGGTTGACTCCCAATACAGACGGGCAGCTTGAAGGAGACTCAATGTTCCCATCACATTGGTGCGGGCGAAGGTGAAAGGATCCTTGATGCTGCGGTCCACGTGGGATTCTGCGGCAAGATGTATGATACCGTCCACCTTCTCCTCTTTCATCAGAGACAGCACGGTGTCAAAATCACAGATGTCAGCCTTGACGAAACGATAATTGGGTCTGCCTTCTATATCTTTCAGATTGGCGAGATTGCCGGCATAGGTCAGTTTGTCCAGATTGATGATTCTGTAATCGGGATATCTGTTCACAAAAAGCCTGACCAAATGTGAACCAATGAATCCGGCTCCGCCTGTTATCAGAATTGATCTCTTCATATCAATGATGTTCTTGGGAAATTTCTGAGGATATTCGTCCAGGATACGCATCAAGGGCTTTGGAGAGGCACTCCAGTGCTTTTCCAAGGTCATCTTTGCAGAGGACATAGGCAATGCGGACCTCTCGGCGTCCTTCTCCCGGCTCTGTATAGAATCCGCTGGCGGGTGCCATCATCACAGTGGCACCATTGTACTGAAATTCCCTAAGGCACCAGATGCAGAACTTTTCGGCATCGTCCACCGGCAGTTTTGCCACGGTATAAAACGCACCCATAGGAATGGGGGAATATACTCCGGGAATCTTGTTCAAACCGTCTATGAGAAAATTTCTACGTTCACAGTACTCCTCATACACTTCAGTGAGATACGATTTCTGAACATCGATGGATGCCTCAGCGACTATCTGTCCTATAAGTGGAGGAGACAGACGGGCCTGGCAGAATTTCATCACGGCATCGTGCACTTTCTTGTTTTTGGTACACAGACAGCCTATCCTGATGCCGCATTCGGAATAGCGTTTGCTGACAGAATCGAAAAGAACCACATTCTCCTCTATTCCTTCCAGATGGAAGGCGGAGATATAGGGCATTCCCGTATAGATGAATTCGCGATAAACTTCGTCAGAAAACAAATAAAGGTCGTGTTTCTTGACAATGTCCCTGAGCCTGTCCATTTCCTTGCGGGTGTAGAGGTAGCCGGTCGGGTTGTTCGGGTTGCATATCAATATGGCTTTGGTCCTGTCCGTTATCTGCTCCTCAAAAGCCTCAACCGAAGGCAGGCGGAAACCGTCTTCAATAGTGGTCTTGACGGATTTGATGACTGCGCCTACAGATATTGCGAACGCCATATAATTGGCATAGAAGGGATCCGTGACGATTATCTCGTCTCCGGGACTCAGACAGGCCAGAAAAGCGAACAACACGGCCTCCGAGCCGCCGGTGGTGATGATAATCTCATCAGGGCTCAAGAATATGCCATACTCTGCATAGTACTTGACCATTTTGGTCCTGAGACTGAGATAGCCGTCGGAGGGACTGTACTCCAAGATTTCCCTGTCGATGGAATGCAAGGCTTCGATGCCGCAGGGAGGAGTTTTGATGTCGGGCTGGCCGATGTTCAAATGATATACGTGTACGCCGTTACGCTTGGCCGCCTCAGCATAAGGGGCAAGCTTGCGGATAGGCGAACTCGGCATATTCTGTGCTCTCTGAGAAATGTCCATATTCCGCAAATATAGTGTTTTTTTCAATCCATTATTATGTAACCCTGACGACAAAGGTTGCTTATTCCATATTCGGAGTGAAGGTCATCGTAATCCATTCTGACATTTACCACGGTTTCGTCCGTTTGCCCAGTGCGGAGCGAATTCGGGAGCATAGTGTGCAGATGATTGTCATTATCTTTGAAATAGTATGACCAGGGCCAGATTTGCCCGTATTGGAACGTGGCTTCGGCAGTACCTGCATTCCATACACAGTTTTTATATCTGGTTGATGGCTCAGTCCAGTTTTCGTGATTCTCAATCCAGAAAGCCCGGTACGAAGCCTTCATAAACATTCGGCTTCCGGAGAAAAGACCAGTGTCGAAATATGGCGGACGCCCCGTATCCGCACCTTGAGAGAATCTGCTGATATATTCACAACTGATACACTGTGTAGAATAGCAGTTGAGGACTGATGGCAGGTCAGACTGAGGCAGGTCAAAACTATTGTTGTTGATTCTTTCCAAAAGCAGCCACGCCAGAGTGAGCGGAGCGCCGACGATAACCTCTGCGTCTTCTTCTCCTTCGATGAAATAAGTATATGAATGCAGGCCTACGGTCTTGAAGCTGATGGAGAATGGGGCCGAAGCGAAGCAATATGATTCTCCGCAACGGCTGTTAAGTACAGAGACGTTTACAGTCTGTGGACCGTACGGGGCCTCAGTTCCACATAAGTCATAACATTGGGTTCCATTGATTCCCGGTGCGAACCGCCAATTCAATTCCGCACCGTTGTCGGTGGCAATGACCCTGTTCGGCAGCACCAGTTCACTGTTGGCCCCCGTATTTACTGAGGAAATGCTTCCGGTCCGGCATCCGTTCAGGGACAACAGGGCATTGTTCTCAATTGATGGCCATTCCGAAATCAAGGACTCCGCATCAGCCTCGCTCATTCTCCGCCAGTTCCATAAATTGCTCCAGCAGTTGAAATAATCGCTTTCCAGATTCGGGAAGGGCTTTGCGAAATATGGAGGAATCGTACACATTTCGACACTGCATCTGTCTGACTGTTCATTGAATACTTCTCTTTCGACTGGCCGCAGGATGACGTTTCCTCTCAAAGCGGTAAGAGACATCGCATACCCTGCGGGAACGGCACTTCCATAGATGCCGAAGTACCTTTTTCCTGCACCCAACAGTTTTTTTACGAAACAGCTCCTTCCGTCTTCAGAGACCCCCAGCCATTCGTTTCCGGCTTCGATGCTGACAGCCAGAAGCTTTCCGAATAATTCAGGGTCAAACTGGTTTTGGGCCGGTCCGATTTCTATCCTTTGTCCGCCTCTGTCCCTGTATGCAGCGGGAAATGTCACCGATGTACCGTCAATGGGAAGCCTGCAGGATCTGACTGAGGAACCAGTCCCCGTCTGCGGGTTATAGACAGGCACATTGCAGGTAATGAGCGAAAAATCCGGGCTCGGCTTAAGAATGTCGAAATCGCAGTCGAATTCTCCATCATTCAGAACATCGTCAGAATACAGGCTGAGCGTCACCCGACCCGGAAAGCAGGCGTAGAGAGGTAATCCGGACCGTTCCACAGGCAAACTTCCGTTTCCTACGTCTGGACGACCGCTGTTCCCTTCTTCTAAGCGATCGCTGTTCCCTTCTTCTGAGCGATTGTTGTTACCTCCCCCGGAAGCAGTCAGAGCACCCGAAGACAAATCCGGAGAAGAACGCAGAATGCCCGTCTGCCCTGACTTGAGACGCACCCGGATGTTCTCAGAGCAGAAACCTTTCGCCTTGACCACCCTTTTCATTCCCATATAATAGTCTGAAAAATCGGTAGCCACACCTATGTCTTCTAATAATTTCACGTCAATCTGAATGCTGCTGCCTCCTGGATACAGGGCCAGTCTGACCGGAATTGTCTCTCCGATATGAGAGTTGAAAAGCTTCTTGTCAGTACAAGATACTGTCAGTCTGTTCCCGTCAAGGATAATTGCAACGCCGGAAGTCTCGCAGAGTGACTCGTCATAATCCAGTTCATAAGCCGAACGGCTGAGATTGGCAGGATTCCAGAAAAGGGACCAATTGTCGAGGCTGCTCCGGAATTCGTTCCGGCCCGCCGCACCGTTTCTGTTGAAATATATCCACACTTTTGCGTTTCTGTTCTTGCGGACGGCCAGTTTCTGTCTGTCCGGAAGAAAGACTTCTCCCTGTTCATCTCCGGTGAAACAAAGTATCCGACTGTCTTTGACACCGTCTTGAGCCTCCACCTTCCAGTATGGTTCAAACAGAGACGAGGCCCTGAATGAAAGAGTGATGTCATAGTTAGTATTCCTCTTTAATGAGGCGCAGAAACTTCCATCACTGCTTGAACCCAGATACAGACGGTATTTGAAGTTGCCCCCATAACCTCCGGCACTGTTGTCCGAACCATCGGCAGAAGCATTGAATTCCAGATAGGTGAGCATTGCCCTTGATTCTTCCGGCACATTATCCGGAATGCGTGAGGACGAATCTCCATCCAGAGTGACGTTCTGGCAGTTCTCAGGTACATAGAGTTGGAAACTAAGCCTGTTTCCGTTCTCCATTGAAACGCAGAAATCACTCTCGCAGAGAATGTCCGCATCAGAAAGAGCCCTCACTCCTGCGCGGAAAGGATGTACACGCCGGCTGGCCTGACGGACATACAGACTGCCGTTTCTGAAAACATTCTCACGTACGGAATCGTTCACAAGCGAAGAATGGTCAATTGTAACATTCAGCCTTGAGAACAGCCTCTCCACACTGACATCAACACTGCATCCCGTTCTTGCGAACACTCCGGTAACAGATCCCGAATATGGAATGCCGTATCGGGCAATCTCAGCGAAAGTTTCGGTCCTGAGTCCCGGAGCGGCCAGAATCCCGCCGAAAAGATAGTCCGGAATCGAGGCGGGACCATCAAAGTGATCCCATCCGCATCTTTCATAATAATCAGCATAACTGCGTCTGGTTCCGTCTTCATCGATGAACCACAAGTTCCCGATGATGTGGAAATCGTATGAAACGCCGGCTGCCAGCGGTATTTCATCGCCAAGGTCATCGCCAAGAATGAACACACCTTCTCTCTGGCCCGTCTGATGTCTTGTCACAATAACTTGATAACCGGAGTCAAGCTGTTCGTCTGACAATATGCTTTTGGTTTCATCTCCCCTGCTCAGAGATATCTTCACTTTCACAGTTCCGTCCTGAATACAGTCAAAGGCGGGAGTGCAGGAAACAACAGGTAGCGCCGCAGCAAGCAGCATCATAGCCTTTGATGTTCTCCCAGCAATATTTGTGGAAATAAAATAACTTAAATTCATAGAATGAATGAAGAGAGTATATGAAGAGAATATATAATGAAGATAATTTATAATGAAGCTTGATGAAGAAAATGAATATGATTATTTCTTTGTGTCTGTCAGATTTGTTCATCGAAGAACTCATCTTCCCAGGGTACGACAAGAAGATCGGCAGTAGCAGTGCCGAGGTTGATTATCAAGCGTATATCATCAAGAGACTGACTGTTCCAGTCATAACCCTTTTCTTTCATCATTGCACCGAGTTTCCGCTCAGCTATACATTCCTCGCAGCCGTCCCTGAAAACAAGAATCTCAAGAATTGCGGAATAGTCATCCTGTCTGGGCATTCTTACAGAATAAACAGAATCTTCGGATGGACCGGAAGCAATTGCGGAATACTCAGCTTTGATGCATTTTCCGTCACTCAGACAGATGCCACGGCAACTTGCCTTAACTCTGAATCCATAAGCTCCGATGTCCTCATCAGCCAGACCGGAGACTGTCATATATGCTGTACAGTATTCCTTCTCCGGACTCATCTTCAAGATCTCCCTGTCACCCTGGCAGTCTGCCGATACTATATCCGCCATCAGTGCCGGCCATTGCTTCCCGGGAGCGGATACAAGACTGTCCCCTGAAAACAGTGCCCCCTCGCACCCAACCACTGCCGTGAATACGCTGCTGGTCCGCATAACCCTGCAGTCATAGGACTTTCCGGCATAATCGGAGGGGAGAATGTCATACTGATAGAGTGACGAGCCGTTCAGGATACTGATTCTGCCCTCCTCACAAGCGGATATCGATGCAAAGTCAGCCAAGTCCAAAGTCACATAACAAGGACAGTTGTCGCGGCTCTCCTTTATGCTGCAGCAAGACAGCACAGGAATCAGGAACAAAAGACGGGATAAAAGACGGGACAAAAGACGGGACAAGACTTTCATACAATCAGATGGTATCGGAATAATTGACATCTTCCCATTCGTTAATGACAATATTGACAGACGCTTGGGAAATGTTTATCCGGCGCCAAGGCTCTGATGGATCAGTACCGAGATGTTCTATGGTCAGACCGACGAGATACCGGTGGTTGGCAACCAGTTCCGGCAGATATATCGGATACACGCAGGGCACTCCGTCAATACTGCATTCAACCACGAGAATCGTGTTGCTCTTGGACTTTCCGTCGGCAGATGAGACACAGACATCATTTGCAAAAGAATAGAAAGTGTGGGGCTCCCTGTGCGACTCTCCGAAAGGAACGGCCACTGCGGATATGTTCTCCGACAACAGAGCTGAAACAGAACCTGTAGTCTGACGGGAATACCAGCCTCGCCAGGAAGAGGCAGGACTGGCCGGACTCGAAGCCGAAATACTGCCGTCAAGGTTCTGAACACCGGGTACATTCAGGAGAAACGCTCCAGTAAGATTCAGGCTGCAGCCACTGTACGGAGCCACAAGCCTGTTCTCGACTCTGGAGAGCACCACTGAGGAAACGAGTCTTGACACTGTAATATGCACAGTTGCCGTTCCTGGCGAAAGGGTAACAGATGCCGACCCGGTCATCGTGAAGAAATTGCCGGCCTGACTGTCGATACTGAATGTCTTGTTTCTCAGGTCAGAGAGAGTTCTAACCTGTGTACCCGTCGTCAAATCCTCCGGGCTGTTCACTATTGCGAACACAGTTCTGTCCCCCGCCGTGCAACTGATTGCAGGTGAAGAGAACGAAGTTGTTCCCGATATCAGTCCCGCTTGATGATAAACAGCATCGACCCTGCCTGTTCCGTTGTCGAACACGAACAGTTGGATATCGTTCACTGTCTGCTCATCGGAATTTCTGTCTCCCGGCACCTTGGTTCCCGACATACCGCCTCCCTCATCAATAGTCACCGAAAGCAGACATTCTCCGGATGGATTGCAGCACACTGTTTCCCGTAGGGTTTCCTGAAAAATACCGTTGCAGGACAGCGCAGCCGCTGCGGTAATAACCAGAGCTGTCTGGCATAAATGTTTTGTTTTCATAGTTTCTTTTTTCATTGTATTATAACAGAGGTATTTTTGAGATTACTTCTGGTTTGTTTTGCGCTTCAATAAGATTCACTTTCCTGTTCGGAGTCGAAAAAAGACAGATTGTATTTCTTGATGAGAGAGGATATCTCAGGATCAAGATTCCCCCTAAACACATAGGATGCATCCTTCCGGCAGGAGTGGATGAAATGGCTGACTGCACTCTCTTCATCGCCCAATCTGGAATACACTATGGCCAGAAGGTAATCCACAGCTGCATTGGAGCGACACTCACTTAGTATTGCAAGTGCCGAATTGTTGTATTCCAGAGCCACATAGGCAACAGCCGTATTGAAGTCGTGGTATGGGCGCAGAATGGTGACGGCTTTTTCATAATCCCTGTCCTTCAGTGCCTTGACACCAGAGGCATAGACGCTGTCCGGCACAGTGGTGTGCACAGTGTCCTTGACCATTCCTTTGCGGTGAAGGGCAAAATCGAAGCGGACTTTTCTGAGAGAAGGATAGCAGTCATTCCGGAGATGTCCGTAGTACCGCTTCCCCGAGATGGCTTTCTCCATCTCATCCGGAGACAAGCCTGCATTTCTGAACACAAAGTAGTCATCCTTCTCATCCTGAAACATCAAAGTGTCGATAAGGACAAGGTCGTCAAGCCCCAGCCAGTTCTCTCCTCCGGACTTGGAAATGAATGGTATAGGAGATGACGCACGAGCTGATGAAGTCACCCTTCCATCATCTCTGCCGTCTGCCATACTTATGAAAAAACCGTCTTCCCTTGCTATTGAATCCCTCAAGAAAGAGAGGTATCCGCTGAAGAAATCAGATGCCGCTCTGGAACGTCTGAGGCTGAGGGTGGCGTTGGTGTGAAAAAGACCTTCAGGTGATGCATAAGAGGCAATTGTAATTGAGTCTATGTCGAAAGTATCGTTATTCACCAGAGACCGCAGATTCCTCTTGACCGAAGACAATGCCTCCCTGTTTCCTACAAGTGATTCGTCAATGGCATATCCACCTTTGGCGAATACAATGTCGGCGCTGTAATTGGCCTCGACTCTTCTGGATATTATTCTGGTGATGTATCTCTGAGTGGAATCAGCAAGTGTGGACACGCTGCTTACATAAAAGACGAGTGAATCGCTTGGTGACATACGGCTAATCATCTTGTCCTGCTCGTATACTTCTCCTGACAGGACAACGCAAATCTTTCTCAGGCCCTTCCTTGTGGAAACCGGCTGGATATAATTGTAGATGAAATCTCCGCTGTCTGTCCTGACAACAGTATCCAGGCGTATGCCTTCGGTGAGAATGGGAGCCTTGATGTATCTGCTTCGGACGGCGTCCTTTCTCGAAATGCGCATTCCGTTCAACCAAAGAGCCAGCTTGTCGGTATAATGTTCAATCGCCTGGCTTTCAGAGACACCGAAGGCCGATTTGAACTCCTCGTCCGAAACGAATGAGGTATCATTGCGAAAACGGTACACTGCCGGAATGTTGCGCTGCAGCCAGATAGAAAGATTTCTCACGTCTATCAACGCCGTGCTGTCGGTGATGATTCTCTGAAGGAAACGCTCGTACTGCTGATAGCCCCTCAATTGGGCTTTTCTGTAAGCTTCCCCGGTTATCACCACATCCTCCAGTCTCAAGGAATCCCCCAGGACAAACATATCGGGATGCAGTCTCAGCTGCCATTCCGAATCCTGCATCTGCCCCGGCACAACAATCTGGAACTCGATGTCCACCTTGCCTTTTCTCTCGGCAACATTGCGGAAGCGGGCAGTCACCACAGCTGCCCTCAATTGCTCCGTTGCCACCATCTCTCCGCTGGTTTCATCCTTTATTGCTCTCATTATCAGCATTTCTGAGCCATCGGTATCATATACTTTGAGCGTATCCCTATGCCGTGGAGCATAATCCTTCACTTCCGGTACAATACTCTCACGCTCAGGTATGGCTATATCCGGACGAATTTCTCCGGAACTGATTCTTCCTGCCTTCCGCTGGGCCGAGCATCCGGAAAGAAAAAATGAAACAATTATTGGAAGGACAAGTGCTGCCAGAATCGCCTCAATCATTTGTCTTCTATCCATAATTATTTTGTCTTCTGTCCATAACTATTTTGTCTTCTGTCCATTACGATCAGAAAATGAACTGAACAGCAACTCTCGCCTCATTGGGCAGGAAAAAGGTCTTGCTTCCTTCCTCCAGAACGCGTCCGCATTGAGGACACTCATAGAGAGTGTACACTGTACTGCCGGCCCAGATGCCGAAACCGAAATCAAGGTTAAGGCATTTGGCCAACTGAAGAGAGTAGCCGGCAGACAAACTCAGTCCGATTGCATCCCCGGCCTCTGATTCGGCCGAAAGAAAACCTCCTCTGTCATATTCCTGATATTGCAGTGACGATCCTGCCCACCATCCCGAATAGCTGTACCAGGGCCACCAGCGTATGCCTGAATGCAAGGTTTTCTGCCTGTTCTTGGACTCATTCCCACTTGATTGGAAGAAAGACCAGTTGTTATATTTGATCCCGGCTTCCACTGTGAAGTGGCGACCCATCGCATATTGGAAATCCAAATTGGGAGTCAGAAGCAGGGCATAGTCAGTCAGATTGGAGGAAAGCGCCATTCTGGCCTGTGATTGTCTGTCATTCCCTGCGTGAAGCGGGCATTGTAGTAGCAGCAGCAGGAAAACTGTTGCAATATGAATGTGTTTCATAGTCTGTATGTTAGGTAATGAACGGATTATGAATGGAAAGGATTATGAACAGAAAGGGAGGGGACGCAAGACAGGTAGGTAAGGTGGTATTGGCAGTCTGCGCCCCCACCCACGGCCGTCAGGCCATTTCTGACTGAAGCTGATCATCAACGAACACCAGACGGCGCGCCACTATCTCAGTGGAGAACCTGTCCGTTCCGTCAGAAGCTGTGTATTTCTGATTGCGTATTCTGCCCAGTATATATACCTTCGATCCTTTTTCAAGAGAACGCAAATCCGGGATGTCTCTGCCTTCCCAAGCTGTCACATTATGCCAGGTGGCATCTATGACAGGGGAACCGTCCCTGTCCTTGTAGGCAAAATTAGTTACTACTGTGAAATGTGCGACGAGACTGTCGTTGTAAGTCTGCAGGCGAACGGAACCCACCGTGCCCCGCAATTCGATTTTGTTGAGTTGTTCCATTGTTTAAGATTCAAGTATTGATTAAGTTTCAAGTAACCCGGGATGTCAGGCCGCGCGGTCCCTTGTCCCGATACAAAGGAACAAACGATAATCGGAAAACAAAAGCATTGAAAAGCAGATTCTGTCGTATTTTTATGATTCTTGTGCATTTTGAAAAATCTTTCCTGAAACCGCACAAATACGCAAGAATTAAGAAAAGAAAAAATAATCCAAAGAATTCTAAAAACGAGACGGTATGAGTCTCAGACCGGTTGTATTTCAGTCAAACTATCACCATTATTGCCGAAAAAAAAGTTATGGCATATAAAACAAATATGGTGGAGCTTGGCTGCTGTCTGGAATGCGGAAAGAAACTGTACGGGAGAACCGACAAGAAATTTTGCGGCAAGACTTGTAAAAACAACTACCACAACAAAGAAATCAGACAAAGGAACCGAATAAGGTCGGAAATCATTTCCAGACTGCTGTGCAATCACGACATTCTGTGCAATATGCTCAAACTGGGCTGCGATTCAGCCCAGATAGAAGAACTGGCAGGTATGGGATTTGACCATAGACTGGTGACGGGATACAGAAAAGGACTGTACCAGAAAGACGAATATGCGTGCTTCGACTTGCGGTACTACCGCACACCGACACGCATATATCGTCTTCACAGGGTGGAAAGTGCAGGCTGGAGATTGCAGAGTGAAGATTGCAAAAATCAATAGACAGATAATTTACCCATCTCCATCCCCCAACAGCCATCAGTTATGATAGGGACATCCCGACCGGCAGCATTTTTCTCGTATAGGATATCATCCACAAAAGTATGGGTATGTCCTCCAATCACAATATCAATGTATTGAGTAACAGGCACCAATTCTCTGTCCTTATCGTAACCCAGATGGGAAAGAAGTATTACGAGATCGCATTTTTCATCCTCTTTGAGGACCTTCTCCCACTTATTCACGACTTCCTGATTGTCAAAAACAGGAATGCGGGACGAAACAGTATTGGCAACTGAAGTCGAAATATCAGCCTCAAGCCCAATGATTCCGATTTTAAGCCCTCCTCTTCGCAATATGGCATAGGGGCTCACGTACTGCGAAAGTTCAAACGAGCTTAAATCCAGATTTGCGCACACCACTTTGGTGTTTTTCAATACTTTCAGCCGCTCGCACAGAGCCTCGGGACCATTGTCCAGTTCGTGGTTGCCCATAGTGATGCAGTCATATCCCATATCGTTGATGATTATCGGCTCGAGTCTCCCTTCAAGTTCTGAGAAATAGGACGATCCTTGACTGAAATCACCGGCATGGAGCAGTAGAACCCTGTTTTTTCCTTCCGCCGTTCGTATGGAGTCAAGGAAAGCGGCACGCTCAATGCAACCACCTCGTCCTTCGTTTGAACCGCCACGGACAGGCTCGAAATGGCTGTGCGTGTCATTGGTATGGATGATTATCAGGCGCGGACGCTGGCAAGAACACAATACGGCAAACGCCAGCATAATTATTATCGCTTTTTTCATCTTGGCTTTCTTTTGTCTCCTATTATTCTGATTCGGCCATCCGTTTGATATTCAAGAGGTTTTCCTTCCGCAGACAATGCCCTGACACAGGGCAGAATCACATCCACGAACTTCTTTTCGGATATAATCAATTCCTTGGCGTTACGTGCTATGAACAAACTGTCTCCGCCGTCAAGCAGAAAGTCAAGGGTAGCTACGCCGTAGTCTCTGGACAGTTCAACAGGCTTGCCACCAATAAGAAGCGACTTGAGTGTACGGTTCTCGACCTCGACTGAAGCTCCGCCAATCACTTGCATACGGGTGCGGGCCATAAAGTTGAAGATGTCAAGGACCTCCTTCCCGCTCAGTCTGACGTAGCAGGGATAATTCTTGAAGGGAAGCATAGACTCAATGTCATCGAGAAGAACGTTGCCTTTGGGAATATCAACTCTGATTCCACCATTGTTGATGATTCCTATGTCCACCTTCTTTCCCGTTTCTCTGGATACTTCCTCCATCAGATGGTCAACCAGAAAATTACCCAGAGCCGTCTCGACTCCTTTGCGCTCAAGAGCTTGAGGCGCATAGGCTACGACTTCCTTCAGTCTGGACATCTGAGGCTGTACGGCAAGCATATCAGCCGCTACAAGGGGGGTGCAACCCGATTTGAAAACTGCACCCGACGGAGATTTGTAAACTCCGTTCTCAACTTTTCCCATTGTCTCGTTGACATCCTCGGCAGTGGACGGGACTACTCCTGTGCGGTGACCGTCCATCTGAAACTTTTCCCATACGAATTCAGGGCTGTGTGAACAGCACGAGGGAAACAACAGCGAAGCAACCGGTACGGACAGTGCGAGAGCAGCAGTTGACAGAACTTTGAGTATAGGTGTAATCACTTTTGTCTGAACCATTTCCATAAATCTTTCCAAGTAGATTTCTTTCCGAACATAAGTATCCCCACACGATATATCTTGGCGGATATCCAAGCGCAGAGGGCGAAGGTGGCGACAAGAAGCACTAGAGACAGCGCTATCTCCCAGACCGGAACACCGAAAGGCAGCCTTGCGAGCATTACAATCGGAGAGGTGAAAGGAATCATCGATCCCCAGAATACGACAGCACTGTCGGGAGCCTTGAACGCATAAAAAGCTATGAAGAAAGCTATCAGCAAAGGAATCGTAAGAGGGATCTGAAGCTGCTGAGAATCGGCTTCATTCTCGGACGCAGATCCAATAGCTGCAAAGAACGAAGCATAGAGCATATAACCGAAAACAAAGAACACCACGAAACAGAACAGAATCTGTCCGAAGTTCAGATTGGACAGAGTGGAGATAATCATCGACAATTCTCCCGGTTCTGACACCGCCCCTGCAATGGCTTCCGCCTGTCCGGCATCCACACCGCCGACTGTCTGAAGCATTTCGGCAGGATTCTGCCCTCCCAGCAACGAATTCCCGGAAACTGCACCGACCACACCAACTATGACCGATGTGAGGACAATCCAGAGGAAAAACTGGGTAAGTGCGACAAGAGCCATTCCTATTATCTTTCCGAACATCAATTCGGTGGTCTTGACAGAACTGATGAGTATCTCTACCACACGACTGGATTTCTCCTCTATTACGGATGACATCACGGAGGCTCCGAACAAGGTTATGAACATATAGATTATCATACCGAGTATCAGGGAGACAATCATATACACCTCAGACTCGGAGATATTCTCCTTGCCCTCTTCGTCAATCGTATAGGAATGAAGCTTGATGTCAGCCTTGACATCCTTCATTATGTCGGCAAGACCTTCAATACCATACGAATCGACTCTGTATGACTCAACAGCCTTGTTGATGCGGTTGTTGAGATTCTCAGACAGAGTTACTCCGAGAGGTTTTACCGAAAAGATGTCTGCCTGTACGGTCTTGTTCTCCGCCTCAATGGCGGAAACATAGAGAACGGCATCAATTCCGAGACTCTCAAGAGCAGTTTTGACGGAATCCAGATCCCTCCCGTAGAAATCTGAAAAGCAAACTGTCTCACTGTCCGAAAGCGTGGGCATTACAATTCCGGAATCGTCTATGACGGCCACTTTCTTTGCATCTTCCTTTGATGCCACCATTATTATGGAAGGAACGATGCACAACGCCGCAAAGAGAACAGGAACCAGGAAAGTAGTGATTAGGAAACTTTTTTTCCTGACCTTGTTCAGATACTCACGGCTGATGATGATTCCTGTAGTTCTGAAATTCATAACTGTTCCTCCCCTTTTGAATTATGTTCTTCTCCTTCTGAAGTAAGGTTCTCATCTTGTGAATTACTTTCATCTCCTTTGACCAGATTGATGAAAATGTCATTCATACGTGGCATAAGTTCCTTATATGAATTGATCTGGACACCCTTGTCGAGAAAGGTCCTGAGCGTGGATGCGCCGTCTGTATCCCGAAGCAGCACCTGAGTGTGGCATCCGTCGGCATCAGTATAGACAAGCTCGACATTGTTGTTGCCGTAACGGCGGCGTATGTCATCAACCCGGCCGGTTATCACCAGCTTGCCTTTGTTCACAAGGGCGATTTCGTCACAGAGTTCCTCCACAGAAGCCATATCGTGGGTGGAAAGAACTATGGTGGCACCTTCGTCACGCAGACGAAGTATCTCCTTGCGTATGATGTCAGCGTTCACCGGATCGAAGCCGGAGAAAGGCTCATCAAGTATCATCAGCGAAGGCTTGTGGACTACGGTGATGATGAACTGCACCTTCTGCGCCATTCCCTTGGAAAGTTCTTCGACCTTCTTGTCCCACCAGCTCTCAATGCCGAAACGCTCGAACCACTCCTTGAGTCCCATACGGGCATCATATTGGCTCATACCCTTGAGGCGGGCAAGATAGAGAGCCTGGTCTCCAACTTTCATCTTGCGGTACAATCCTCGTTCTTCGGGAAGATAGCCGATTTTTTCAACATCCCTCTGGGTGATTGGCCGTCCGGAGAACAGAACCTCACCTGAGCTTGGAATGGTGATTCTGTTTATGATGCGAATCAGTGTGGTCTTGCCGGCCCCGTTGGGTCCCAGCATACCGAAAATCCCATTTTCCGGAATGCTCAGGGAGACTCCGTCAAGAGCCAACTTCTCTCCGAAGGATTTGCATAAGCCTATTGTCTGAATTATTGACATATCCAAGTTGAAAAAATGATTACTTTGCTTCCATCACGACCACAGAGCAGGGGGGAAGGGTGAGTTCAAGACCGGATTTGACGACTTTGTAATCCTTGAACGCGGCGGGAGCCACGACTTCGGGGCTGGAGAAGTCATTGTAGTCGTGCACGTCAGCCGAAGTGAGGACACGGGCCGACAGTATGTTTTTTGCAGCAGCTGCGTTGTCGAAGTTCACCAGAACTTTCTTGGATTTCTTGATGTCGGTGTTCACAAGTGATATATGAATCAAACCGTCCTTGCGTGAGGCAGTTGCGTCAACCTCCGGCACAGGGGCGGGTCTGTTGGTCTTGATTTTGCGCGTAACACACTCTGTCTCGAGATATTCTGCATTCTGATGCACGTTGTACATCTCGAATACGTGATATGTAGGAGTGAGCACCATCTGGGTCTCGTTTGTGAGTATCATAGCCTGAAGCACGTTCACAACCTGAGCGATATTGGCCATTTTGAGACGTCTGGTGTATTTGTGGAAAATGTCGAAATTGAGGGCCGCTACAATGGCATCACGCATAGTGTTCTGCTGATACAGATGGCCGGGGTTGGTGCCGGGCTCGGTATCGAACCAGGTGCCCCACTCATCGAGGAGAAGGTCAACCCTGCCCTGGGGGTCATATTTGTCCATTATCTCGATATGTCTCTTGAGTATGTTCTCAACCTCGAGAGTTTTTGAAAGCAATGACCAGTATTCATTGTCGCTGAATTTGGTGGCAGATCCTTTGCTGCCGCTCCATCCGCCCGGATTGGTGTAATAATGCAGGGAAACTCCCCTCATCTTGCTGCCTATGTTCTTCATCAGAACCTCAGTCCAGTTGTAGTCAGTCTCCGATGCACCGCTCGCAATCTGATAGAGGCGGTTGCCGTCATAATTCCTGAGATAAGTCCCGTAACGGCGGAAAAGGTCGGAATAATATTCCGGAGTCATATTGCCTCCGCAGCCCCAGGCCTCATTGCCAATTCCGAAATACTTGACCTTCCAGGGCTTGTCCCTGCCGTTGGCGCGGCGAAGTTCAGCCATAGTGCTCTTGGAGGAGGATGTCATATACTCCACCCATTTGGCCATCTCTTCCACACTTCCTGAACCGACATTTCCGCTGATGTAAGGCTCGATGTCCAACATCTCGCAGAGATTGAGGAATTCGTGGGTTCCGAAGGAGTTGTCCTCCATAGTTCCGCCCCAGTTGTTGTTGGAGATGCGGGCACGCTTCTCCTGAGGGCCGATACCGTCCATCCAGTGATAATCATCGGCGAAACACCCTCCGGGCCAACGCATTACGGGAACCTTGAGCTTCTTGAGCGCGTCGAAGACATCCTTGCGGTAACCCTCGACATTGGGTACGCTTGAATCCTTGCCGACCCAAAGACCGCCGTATATGCAGCGTCCGAGGTGCTCGGAAAATTGACCGTAAATTTCAGCGGGGATGACGACGCCCGTACCAGAGTCATACACTGTGACGGTGGCGTCCTGAGCGTTGGCAGAAGCGGCCAAACAAAGCAGGCAAACGCCTGTCAGAAGCAGATTTGTCTTTCTCATATTTGTCAAATAAAAACTATGTAAGAATCTGTTTTGAAATGTT
>DCIN01000027.1:26211-36287 GCA_002315815.1 Bacteroidales bacterium UBA1725
GGAACATTTCAAAACAGATTCTAAACCTAATGACTGTGAAATCTACATAACTATGCTTATCTTACAAATATACTCTTTTTTGGGAATTACTTGTATATTTGCATCTCAAGTTATGGCCAGACAGACGATAAAGGCCGCTGATGTGGCTTCCGCCCTCATTTCTGAGGCAAAATCCGGCACTTTCGCGCCGGTGTATCTCTTGATGGGTGAAGAAGCATACTATCCGGAACTGGTCTGCAGAACTATTCTGGAGGAATGCATTCCAGAGGATGAGAAAGACTTCAACGAAACAGTATGCTTCGGGGCCGATGTCTCCGCCGAACAGGTGATTACTGCATCCAGACGCTTCCCGATGATGGCTGAACGTCAGCTTGTAGTGGTGAAAGAGGCACAACTGATGGATTCTCTCGAAGATCTTTCCATCTATTGCTGCAACCCTATGGACAGCACTGTCCTTGTGATACTTATGCGCAATGCCTCCGCAGACAAGAGGAAAGCCCTGTACAAGGCTGTGAGCAAGACCGGAAAAGTGCTGGAATCCCAGACTCTCAGAGACTATGAGATGCCACGGTGGATAGAAGAGTATTTCCGTTCCCGTGGCCTGAAGATAGAACCTGAGGCAGCAAGACTGTTCGCGGAATCCGCCGGCACGACTCTGTCCGCAATTGTGACGGAGACGGACAAACTTCTGGAAAATCTCCCGGAAGGAATTGTTTCTGTGAGTGTTGCAGACGTAGAGAAGAATATCGGATTATCCCGTCAGTTCAGCGTTTTCGAACTTACAAAGGAGCTTTCCTTCAAGAATGCCGGAAAGGCTCTGAAGATAGCCTCCCGTCTGGGTTCCGGAGCCAGATTCAAGATGCCGGCGGCAGTCAGCGTCCTGTTCCTTCACTTCGACCGTATCCTCAAATATGATGCTCTGCTCAGCAGGAAGAAGCCCATTAGCCCGGAGGACAAAGCCAAAGCTCTGGCAGGAGTCAATCCCTACTTCTATGGAGAATACGAAACTGCGTCCAGAAACTATCCTCTGGACAGTGCAATGAAAGCAATCTCGCTGCTCTGCGAGTTTGACTATCTGGGCAAAGGTGGAGACGGAGACAATGCCGAAAACGGTGAGCTCCTTATGGAACTCACCGCCAAACTACTGAATCTCTGATAATTGTTTCAGATATCGTATTTCTTTTCCTTGGCGCGGGTCAGTTTTTCTTTCATTGCATCCACGCACTCTGTTACAGCATTTTCAAAGGTGTCGGCCACACGCTCGACTATCATCGAGTCACCGGGTACAGGAATGGTCAGCTTTACTTTCTTTCCTTCCTTGAGGTCCTCGAGCGTAACCTCGGCTTCCTGTACTGCACCGTCAAAGAATTTCTCGACACGCGCAACTTTTTTCTCTACGAAAGCGGTGAGCTTCTCACCTGCATCGAATTTCAAGGCTTTGAGCTTAATCTCCATTTTTACCTTCGTTTTTTGCCCTGGGATGGGCGTTGTAATAAATTTTCATCAGCCGTTCGACTGAATTGTGTGTATAGACCTGGGTCGCTGCAAGGGAGGAATGACCGAGCAATTCCTTTATGGAATTAAGATCCGCACCGTCATCGAGAAGTTCCGTGGCAAGAGTATGCCTGAGCACGTGAGGGGATTTTCTTCCGCTGATGCCATCCACCGCCCCAAGTTCCTTCTTGACAGTCCTGTCCACAAACATCGGATAGAGCCTGCTCCCTTTCGGGGTCACAAGAAGAGGCGATTCAGGGCCCATACTGTCAAACATCGAATCAACTGATTGTAAATATAACGAAATTTCTTGAAACAAAGAAGGAATGACAGGGATTTCTCTCATCTTGTCTCCTTTGCCGCGAATGTGGAGCACAGATCGAGATTTGTCGAAGGATGAACGGTCCAGCGATATCAGTTCACTTCTGCGTATGCCCGTGTTGAAGAGAATGGAGATGACAAGGCGGCTTAACTGCCTGTCATAGCTCCCCCACTCCGGGTCTCCGGAACTGGAATCGAAATAATTCCTCATTGCATCACTCCTGTAAAAGACGGGAAGACGTTTCTCCATTTTGGGTCTGGTAACGGCCCGGACAGGATTCGTGGAAAGAATTCCTTTTCTGACGAGGAAACGGCAATACCCGCTCAGGACGCTCAAGTGCAGATTGACAGTACGGTGACTCTCTTTGCATTCGTCCAAAAGCCAAACCTCATAATTACGGAGCATTACAGGAGTGATATTACCGTTGAGAGCAAAGGAATAATACTTTTCCAGCACTGAGCGGTAAATTTCACAGGTTCGCGGAGAATACCTCCTGACCGAAGTGATGTACTCTATGTACTCTATGTACTCTATATTTTGGTCTGTCTCCCGCACAGCATTTTTTCATAAGTGGGGACAGACCCGAATGAATTGTATCTGTCCCCGTTCTTTCTGAATACATAGGTGGAGTGCCCGTTCGTGACAATTATCCAATCGACACCGAGCACCATATCGTAGCGCAGAGCCTGAAGCATAACTTCGGAATCGATGCTTACACCGGGACGTTTGCATTCTACAACCGCCAAAGGCGCACAACTGCGGTCATAAACCACAATATCAGCCCTGTATGGCTTTTTGCCGTATTTGAACGAGACTTCTGACATCATCATATGCAAGGGTACACCGGCACAGGAATGCAGTTGTCCGATAAACCACTGTCTCACCTCCTCTTCAGGAGTGGAGGGAACTTCCTTCCTGCGCAGACAATCGTACATCATCAAACTTCGGTCAGATTCAGTTCAGGAGCCATTTTCCGCATAAAGGCATCGGCTTCTTCGAAATTGTTTCCGATTTCGCCGTTGAGAACAGCCTCTTTGACAGCTTCCTTGATTTTTCCTATTGTGTCGCAGGGGCCTATTCCGTAGGTAGCCATCACATATTCCCCGGTGATGGGGTTCTTGAAATTGCGAATCTTGTCCTTCTCCTCCACTTCCATCAGTTTGGTCTTGACAAGAGCGAAATTTGAGCGCACCTTCGCAACCTTTGCCGGGTTCTTGGAGGTGACATCGGCGTTGCACAGACGCATCAGATCATCAGTCTGGTCACCGGCATCGAAGAGCAGGCGTCTGACTGCGCTGTCGGTCACACCATCGTCGGCGAGTGATATGGGACGCAGGTGAAGCCAAACCAGTTTCTTCACATATTTCATTGCGTCCAGAGGGAGCTTGAGGGAATTGAAGATTCCGGGTACCATCTTGCTGCCCATTATCTCGTGTCCGTGGAATGTCCATCCCGTCCCGGAAACAAATTTTCTGGTGGAAGGTTTGCCGATGTCGTGAAGCAGAGCGGCCCATCGAAGCCATAGACCGGCGGGAACACCTTCGGTCTCACCGGCTGCTACGACATTGTCCAAGACGCAGAGCGTGTGCTCAAAATTGTCCTTATGACCTCTTCCATCCATAGTCTCGACACCCTTAAGCTCTGATATACAGGGAAGTACATATTTCAAGAGGCCAGCCTCGTCCAAAAGACGGAACGCCATTGAAGGACGTGAAGTCATCAGCATCTTGTTGAGTTCCTCGGCAATCCTCTCTTTGGAAAGAATTTCCAGACGCTGTGCCATACGCCGCATTGAATCCATCGATTCCGGGACTATCACGAATTTCTGTTCCGGACTCGAGAGCCTTGTGGCAAAACGTACGGCACGCAGCATACGCAGAGGATCGTCGGAATATGTAGTATCCGGATCGAGGGGAGTGCGTATGATACCGTCCCGCAAATCCCGTATTCCTCCGAAAGGATCGACAAGAGAACCGAAATCTTCTTTCTGAAGCGAGAAGGCCATAGCATTGATAGTGAAGTCACGACGCTTCTGGTCATCCTCAAGGGAACCGTTCTCCACAATGGGCTTTCGCGACTCCCTTCTGTAGGATTCCCTCCGTGCTCCGACGAATTCAATCTCATCGCCCTTGAAATGAAGCATCGCTGTGCCGAAATTCTTGAAATAGGACACATAGCTTCCGGTCTTCTCCCCGACAGCCCGGGCAAAGTCCAGACCGCTTCCTTCCACAACTATATCTATGTCATTGCAGGGAAGCCCGAGAAAGCAATCGCGAACGTAGCCTCCGATGACGTAAGCATTTACGCATTCAGAGGCTGCGACATCGCTGACGATGCTGAAAATTTCCCTGTCCAGATACTGTTCCAGTCCAGCAGGCATATCATTTTTTGGCATCAACTGCGGCGCGTTCAATAGGAAGACAGCAGTTGTAGTTCTTCATATATGCTTCGAAGCCGGCTACATCCTTTGCATCAGGATTGACACTGACTCCGACATTTCCTGCAAATACTTTTGTATCAAGCCATTCAGGCAGACTCATACCTGCGCTGTCCACAAGGAACGAGGCAAGCAGAGCAATGCCCCAGGCACCTCCTTCGCCGGCAGTCTCCATCACTGAAATGGGAGAGTTGAGAGCTGCTGCCAGAAATTTCTGACCTGCCTGCGTGGATTTGAACAGGCCGCCGTGTCCCGTGATTCTGTCAACCTCCACCTTCTCATCCTTGAAAAGTATGTCATTGCCTGACTTGAGGACACATACAGTCGCATAGAGGACGGAACGCATAAAGTTTGAGAGATTGAAGCTGTCGGAGGCTGATCTCACGAAAAGGGGTCTGCCGTCGGAAAAGCCCATCACCGGTTCGCCGGAGACAAAATTAAAGGACACAAGACCACCGCAGTCGGAATCTCCTGCCAGAGCGGACTCGAAAAGCTTGGCGTAAATTATGTTGTTGTCCACAGGTATGCCGAGAAGTTGCTGATAGTCGCGGAACAAGCCCACCCAGCCGTTGAGATCCGATGTACAATTGTTACAGTGGACCATTGCCACGGGGCTGCCGTCCGGTGTGGTTACCATATCGATAACCTCATAAGGCTTGGAAAGGGGCTTCTCCAGAACAATCATCGAGAAAGAAGATGTTCCCGCGGAAACATTGCCGGTACGCTTTCTGACCGCATTGGTTGCTACCATTCCTGTGCCGGCATCGCCTTCAGGAGGGCACAGGGGAATCCCGGGCTGGAGATGTCCTGATACGTCCAGCAGGGAAGCCCCCTCCTGAGTGAGACAACCGGCGTCAGCACCTGCCGGAAGAACTTCGGGAAGTATATCTTCAAGAGTCCAGCCAAAACCATTCGGAGCCAAAAGAGCGTCGAATGCGGACACCATAGAAGAATCATAGTTCATAGTGGCCGAATCGACAGGAATCATTCCGGACGCATCCCCGACTCCCAGAACTTGCCTGCCGGTGAGTTTCCAGTGGACATAACCTGCAAGAGTAGTGAGATAGTTCAAGTCCTTAAGATGTTCCTCTCCGTTCAGAACAGCCTGATACAGATGGGAGATACTCCATCGTAGAGGTATGTTGAAACGGAAGAGTCCGGATAGTGTCCGAGCGGCTTCACCGGTATTGGTGTTACGCCAGGTACGGAAAGGGACAAGAATATCACCTTTGGAATCGAAGGGCATATATCCGTGCATCATCGCGCTGATGCCTATGGCTGAAAGATTCTCAATCTCAGTGCCATAAACTTTGAGCACATTGCGACGGAGGTCGGAATAGCAGTCCCTCAAACCGTCCCATATATCCGTGACACTGTAGGTCCAGAGACCGTCCTCGAGACGGTTCTCCCACTCGTGGGAACCTTGAGCGAGGACCTTGGATTCGGGGTCTATGAGCACAGCCTTGATGCGCGTGGATCCGAGCTCGATTCCAAGTACAGCCTTGCCCGACTTTATGATTGAAACAGCATCCATCTTTATTTGAGTGCCTTGTTCAACATATAATACACTTCATTAGCTCGTATTTCCTTCTTGAAGGAGAGAATATCAGTGCCTTTGTTTATGTGAAGGAACTCTATTCCGGTCATCTCGGCGAAATCGTCCCAGTATTCTGCTGTAATGTCATAACTGAATGCCGAATGATGAGTGCCGCCGGCAAGTATCCAGGCACTTGCACCAACTTCAAAAGTAGGTTGAGGCACCCAAAGGGCGGAAGCTACCGGCAGATTGGGCATAGGCTTGGGCTCTATGCATTCCACATCCTGCGCTATCAGGCGGAAACGGTTGCCGAGGTCAATCACGGTGGCCTTGATTCCGGGACCTGTCTTTGAAGTGAACACCAGACGTGCAGTCTGCTGCTTGCGTATTCCGATACCGAGGAAATGAACCTCCAGCTTTGGTTTGTCGCTTGCAATGAGAGGGCAAATCTCCAGCATATGACTCTGCAGACAGGAACTGCGGTCACCTGCAAAGTTGAGCGTGTAGTCCTCGAGGAACGAGCAACCGGTGGGAAGTCCCTTGGACATCACCCAGAGCGAACGGTAGAGGCAGGCAGTCTTCCAGTCCCCTTCTGCACCGAAACCTATGCCCTCCTCCATCAGACGTTGCGAAGCAAGGCCGGGTATCTGATCGAAACCGCAGAAATCGGGAGCATTGATGTCTACGTCTCCGAGATCGTCGAAATTGGTTGTGAATGCAGTGGCCCCTTCGTCCTCAAGTACCCGACGAATGGCTATTTCAGCCTTGGCGGAATTGAAAACCTTTTCCCAGTAAACTTTCTCGTCGCAATCATCTATCTTTATGGTATAGAGTTTCTTATACTCTTCTACAAGGGCCTCGGTCTCTGCATCTCCCACCTTCCGGTAATAGTCCATAAGGGAGGAAACGGGATAGTAATCTACGTGATAACCCAGTCTCTGTTCGAACTCCACACGGTCTCCGTCTGTCACAGCGACATTGTTCATATTCATTCCGAACATCAGACAGCGGACTGTCTTCGCATCGGCGACTGCCGCAGCCACACGTGCCCAGACAGCAATTTTCTTCTGTGCGTCCTCGTCCTTCCAGTATCCTGCGACAACCTTTCTCCGTATGCGCATACGGGTGCATATATGTCCGAACTCGATGTCTCCGTGGGCACTTTGGTTAAGATTCATAAAGTCCATATCCATAGTGCTCCAAGGAATCTCGGCATTGTACTGGGTGTGGAAATGGAGAAGAGGCTTCTCCAAGGCCTGAAGGCCCTTTATCCACATCTTGGCAGGGGAGAAAGTGTGCATCCAGGTGATGACTCCTATACACTTGGACTCATTGTTGGCCGCCTTCATCACTGCCTCCACTTCGGCTGAACTGTTGGCGGTACCTTTATATACTATCTTGACAGGAACATTTCCGGCAGCATTGATGCCCTCGACCATTTCTTTGGAGTGACCGTCAACCTGGACCACTGCATCACCGCCATAGAGCAACTGAGCACCTGTCACCCACCAGAGTTCCATATTATCAAAAGCTGTTTCCATAATGAATTTTAATTGTTATATCTCATTTCTTTTTTTGGCCATAGTAGGCGTCGGGACCGTGCTTACGGGAGAAATGTTTCTCCACAAGCAAGGGATTCATAGTAAGGAGAGGGTTGATTCCCAAGGCAATGTATGCCATCTTGGCCACCTGTTCCACCACAACTGCATTATGAACGGCATCAGAAGCATCCTTTCCCCAGGAGAACGGTCCGTGGTTCTTGACAAGAACTCCCGGAGTATGGACAGGATTGAGTCCTTCGAAACGTCTGACAATGATGTTTCCAGTCTCGAGTTCGTACGCACCCTTGACCTCCGGATCTGTCATATCATCTGTACAGGGTATCGCATCGTGGAAATAATCGGCGTGGGTGGTTCCGATGTTGGGAATGTCCCTGCCGGCCTGTGCCCAGGCCGTTGCATAGGTGGAATGAGTGTGCACCACTCCCCCGATTTCCTGAAAAACTCTGTACAGGACCACGTGGGTGGGAGTGTCGGAAGAAGGGTTGAGTGAACCCTCGACGACCTGACCGTCGAGGTCCACAACAACCATATCCGATGGTTTCATATTGTCATAACTGACACCGCTGGGTTTGATGACAACCAGTCCTTCTGTGCGATCTATGGCCGACACGTTGCCCCAGGTGAAAATCACCAGACCGTGCTTCACAAGGTCAAGATTTGCCTGACATACTTTCTCCTTCAGTTCTTCCAGCATATTACCAAAGAATTATCAAATTATCATAGAATTCTCTTATTACCAGAGAATTATGTAGAGTACTGCCACGATTGCGCAGATGAGCAGACCTCCAATGCCGTATCCCTTGCTCGTATGGAAGAGCGACAGGTCCACGGGAAGTGCCTTGACATCACGCTTTTTGCTGTTGGAATTGGATGACAGCCAGATGGACGAGCATCCGACGAGAGCTCCGAAGAAGAAGAATGCCTGGAAGCCAATATCATTCAAATAAGCCGTGACAGGAGTGCTATCGCCCATAATCACCACAACCAAAGCTGCCAGAATGAAGAAGATGCCTGCACCGCCGAGTATCTTGGCCCATTTGATCATCATCTTCCGGTCAGCCTCGGCCGGGAGCTCGCAGGTCTCGCTCTTCTTGCTGTCCACCAAAGAAATGATGACAAAGAGAGTGAGAAGTATCATAAAGATGTAGCCGGCGCGGAACTGGAAAGGCACGTCTGAGAGGAATATCTTGAAGAGTACCCCCAGAGGTATGGTAGCGATTGCTGTCCAGACCGCCGCCTTGCCGGAGGCGCGTTTCCACAGAAGGCCGAGACCGAATACGGTGATGATGCCGGGATATATGAATCCTGAGTATTCCTGAATGTACTGGAATGCCTGGTCGAGACCACCGAGGAGGGGCTTGACGGCTATGGCTGCGATTACCAGGGCACAGAGTGATGTCAGACGGCCTACGGTCACGAGTTTCTTGTCATCAGCACCCTTATTGATGTACTTCTTGTAAATGTCCATCGTGAACAGGGTCGATGTGCTGTTGAACATCGATGCCAGGGATGAGATGATGGCTGCCGAGAGAGCGGCGAAGGTCAGGCCCTTGATACCGACGGGAGTGAAATTGCGCACCAGCCACGGATAGGCGTCATCAGCAACGTTGATGCTGCCCTGAAGAGAAGGGAATACTTCGGGATGAAGCGATATATAATATGCGCAGACACCGGGCAGAACCACAATGAAAGGGATGAGAATCTTGAGGAAACCTGCGAAGACAAGACCCTTCTGGGCTTCTTTGATGCTCTTGGCTGCGAGTCCTTTCTGAATGATGTACTGGTTGAATCCCCAATAACCGAGGTTGGTGAGCCAGACTCCACCCACTACGGCTGCAATTCCAGGTACGTTTGCAAATGCGCTTGCTCCGTGACTCTCCTGGATTACAAGGTGGAGGTGGCTGTCGTTGAGATGCTCCCCTGTAGTGAGATCGGTGAAGATATTGCTCAATCCGGCAAGTACGCCCTCACCGCCGCCCACAGCCTTGAGAGCGAAAACTGCGGTGATGAGGCCACCACCTACCAGGAAAGTGACTTGAAGCACGTCAGTCCAGGCGACTGAAGCCAGTCCGCCATAGATTGAATATATGCCGGCAATGATGAAGAGTGCGAGGATAATCACCATTCTCATCGAAATGGAGAAGCTGCCGATTACCAGAGTTGCGCCCTGAAGACCAAGAATCTGCTCTATTGCCAGAGCTCCGAGCCAGGCAACTGATGTCAGGTTCACAAACACATAGAGGAAGAGCCAGAGAATGGAAAATGCAAGGCCGACACCATCGTTGTAACGTTCACGAAGGAACTGAGGGATGGTGAAAATCTTGCGTTTGAGCATTACTGGAAGGAGGAACTTACCAATCACGACCAGCGTGACAGCTGCCATAAGTTCGTATGCTGCAGTGGCTATTCCGTCCGCATAGCTGGTTCCGGACATTCCGATGAACTGCTCAGCTGAGATGTTTGCTGCAATCAGGGAAGCACCCACAGCCCACCAGGTGAGCGAGTTGCCTGCAAGGAAATAATCGCTGGCACTTTTCTGTTCGCCTTTCTTGGTGCGGCCGAGGAAAAGGCCGAGGAAAATGAGCAGCGCAAGGTACAGGAGGACGATGACGAGATCCACCGTGCGGAAGCCCGAGGCTGCAATCTGTTCAAAAATACCCATATCCTTCTTCTATTGTTTGTCAGCACAACCGGCACAACTGTCTGCATTGTCCTTACAATTGT
>DCIN01000027.1:36382-56626 GCA_002315815.1 Bacteroidales bacterium UBA1725
TACAATTGTGGGCACAACTGTCTGCATTGTCCTTGCAGTTCGTGCACACTGAGAAAGCGAAGACACAGTGGCTGTAGTACTTCTCACCCGGACGGAGAACTGTGGTAGGCCATTCTTCCTTGTTGGGGCTGTCGGGATAGTGCTGACTCTCCAAACAGATTCCGGAACGCTTGCCGTAAACGGCACCGTTCTTTCCGGTAAGTGAACCGTCAAGGAAATTGCCGGAATAAACCTGGACACCTGGTTCGTTGGTGTATTCGGTGAGAATGATTCCGGACTCGGGGCAGAATACAATTGCGGCGGGAACGGTATCGTCTCCGGCAGTGTCAAGCACCCAGTTGTGGTCATAGCCTCCGGCAAAAGCGATTGCCTGGAAGGAGGTGCTGTCAATTCTGTCGCCGATTCTTGTCTTCTGACGGAAATCGAGAGGTGTGCCTTCTACCGAAGCCATCTCACCTGTGGGGATGAGGAATCTGTCGGTAGGAGTGTAGATGGAAGAGTTCACTACCATATAGTCGTCACATACACTGTGGCCGGCCGGGTCTCCGGCAAGGTTGAAATATGAATGGTTGGTCATATTGATTACGGTGGGAGCGTCGGTCGTAGCCTCATAAACGATGTCGAGTTTGTTGTCCTCGGTCAGGGTATAGGTTACGAACGCAGTCACAGCCCCCGGGAAGGAGTTGTCGCCGTCGGGAGAATCCATCTCAAGTTTGATGTGCGTCTGATCAGCCTCCACAACATTGTAAACCTTGTACTGCCATCCGGTGGGTCCGCCGTGCAGACAGTGCATCATATTGTTTGCAGGAAGCTTGTACTCGTTGCCGTCGATGACCAGCCTGCCGAAGCCTATTCTGTTGGCATATCGTCCGATGGCTGCTCCGAAATCGCTGGAATGATTCTCGGGGAAGTAATCGTTCACATTGTCGAAGCCCAGAACAACGTCCTTGAACTCTCCGTTGCGGTCAGGAACCATAATCGAGACTATACGGCCTCCGAAATTGGTGATGCTCACCTCCATTCCAGCCTCATTCACAAGTGTATAGAGAGCAGTGGGCTGGCCATCATACTCTCCCTTGAAATTATCCGGATCCAAACCGGATTTCAGTGCTTTGGGACCGCAAGACACAAGAAGTGCAATTGATGCGGCTGCAAAAAGAAAATGTTTCATAATATTTGTATTGTAGTTTGCTATTGAATTATCTGAGACGAAAACGTACAAGTCCCCGTAAAGTTAGACAATTATTCGGAGAACACAATGCTCCCCCAGCAGGTGTAAGACTCGCAGATGCACCGCTACAGATCTACGGAAGGCCAGCCGTCCTCTGACCAATGGACCTCACGGACGAGCAGCTTCGATGAATACTGATTGTCCTTGTCGTAGGCGTGGAAGAACATATAGTCCTTGCCTCCGAAGTTCTCCACGGCACAGTGCCCTACTCCCGGATAGCGTTCATTGCCCTTCACAACCTGCGTGGCGGCCCCGTACATCAGCGGAGCACCGTCTTTGGCCAGATATGGACCTGTGACCTTTTCAGAACGGCCCACAACCACATTGTAGGTGCTCTTCTCCCCCCTGCAGCAGAGGTCGAAGGAAACGAAGAGATAATAGAATCCGCCTCTTCTTATAATGAAAGGAGCTTCCACAGCACCGTTGCCCGCATCGAAATCGGTACCTCTGGGATCGGGATGCACCGCGGTGTCGGTCGAAACCGTCTCCTTGACAGTCCCGTCAGGCCTGCGGCACAGAGGAAACCATACCTGAGGCACGGCAGGACGGGTGAGGGTTTCGTCAAGCTTGAACATTTTGATTCCACGCCAGAATGAACCGAAGCTGAGCCACCCCGTCCCTTCCTCGTCAATAATCAGGTTGGGATCAATGGCATTCCACTCATCGCGGCCCGGAACGGATTCAACCACCATTCCCTTGTCTTCCCAGCCGAAGTCCGGGGACTTGGGATTGAGAGTCCTGTTCACGGCCACACCGATGGCGGAACCGTTCTTGCCGAAGGAGGAACAGGAGTAATAGATATACCAGAGACCGTTGTGATATCTGATGTCAGGAGCCCAGGGCATTCCCCTGAAACCCTTGTCTCTGGCCCATTGGGGAAGCTGACGGAACACCGGATCCTCGAAGTGCCAGTTCTTCATATCGTCGGATGACATACAAGTCATTCCTGTTGTGAATAGATAATATCGGCCGTCACAGAAAGCCACCACGGGGTCGTGAGCTGTGGGATAGTCGAAAACCGTGGGATTTGTGGAATCATTCGCCGGACGGCGTGGCATTCCGGACGGTTGTGCCCAAGTCTGGACAGCAGCGGCCAGAAAGACGAGAAGAATGGTAAAACGCTTCATATCATCAGTATTGTTACATATTGCTTGTATTTTTCATATTTTTTGTAAATTTAGCCAGAATATTCATCATTCAAACAAAATGAAACTCAAAATAGCAACAATTGCGCTGGCACTGCTTGCCTGCACGTCTCTCTCCGCCCAGAACAGACGTATGGATATTGACCTCAAGAAAGCCGGGGCACCCATTCAGCCCACGATGTACGGTATCTTCTTCGAAGACATCAATTTCGCCGCAGACGGAGGGCTTTATGCCGAACTTATCAAGAACCGCTCTTTCGAGTATCCTCAGGATGCGCTCCAGGGATGGAAGGCCTTCGGCAAAGTGGTGGTGAAGGATGACGGGCCGTTCGACAGGAATCCCCACTACGTCCGTCTGGAAGAAGCCGGCCACCCGCACAAATGGACAGGAATAGAAAACGAGGGCTGGTTCGGCATCGGTCTCAAGGAAGGCGAACAATACAGGTTCAGCGTTTGGGCTCGCGTTCCCGAAGGCGGCAGTGCTGTTTTGAGAGCCGAATTCATTGATCCGGCCTCGATGGAAGAAAACCAGTTCTTCACCCGTGAGCAATTGACAATAAGCGGAAAGGAATGGACCAAATACCAAATTGTCCTGACCTCGTCAAAAACTATAGACAAGGCCGTTTTCAGACTGTTTCTTCAAACACGGAACGTCAGCGTGGATCTGGAGCACATTTCACTCTTCCCCACCGACACCTGGATGGGCCA
Organism: Bacteroidales bacterium UBA1725; assembly: GCA_002315815.1. Lineage (GTDB taxonomy): Bacteria > Bacteroidota > Bacteroidia > Bacteroidales > UBA932 > Cryptobacteroides. The sequence continues at coordinate 39,467 of DCIN01000027.1, forward strand.
CGAGAACGGTCTGAGAAAAGACCTTGCTCAGGCATTGTATGACCTGCATCCCGGAATATTCCGTTTCCCCGGCGGCTGCATAGTGGAGGGCACAGACCTCCAGACAAGATACAATTGGAAGAACAGCGTCGGACCGGTTGAGAACAGACCTCTGAACGAGAACCGCTGGGAATACACCTTCCCGCATCGTTTCTTCCCCGATTATTTCCAGAGTTACGGACTGGGGTTCTTCGAATTCTTCCAACTTGCGGAGGAGATTGGCTCGGAACCTCTGCCGATTCTCAGTTGCGGGCTTGCCTGCCAATTCCAGAATGACAGTGAAGAGGCCCACGTACCCGTCTCCGACTTGCAGCCTTACATTCAGGACGCCCTTGACCTGATAGAATTCGCGAACGGAGGAACAGACAGTGAATGGGGCGGGCTCAGGGCTTCGATGGGACATCCTGAACCTTTTAATCTCAAGTATATAGGTATTGGGAACGAGCAGTGGGATGCAACCTACCCTGAGCATCTTGAGCCTTTTGTGAAGGCTATCCGCGCCGCATACCCCGATATAAAGATAGTAGGATCGTCCGGTCCCAATTCCGAAGGTGAGCAATTCGATTACCTTTGGCCCGAAATGAAACGTCTGAGAGCCGACCTTGTGGACGAACATTTCTACCGTCCCTACGACTGGTTCCTCAAAGAGGGAGCCCGTTATGACAATTACGACCGAAAAGGGCCCAAGGTCTTCGCGGGAGAGTACGCCTGTCACGCCAGCGGCAGAAAAATCAACCATTTTTACGCATCCCTTCTGGAAGCTGCATTTATGACCTGTCTGGAACGAAACGCGGACATAGTGCATATGGCCACATACGCCCCCCTGTTCGCCCACGTCGAGGGCTGGCAGTGGAGACCTGACCTCATCTGGTATGACAATCTGCGTTCGATGCGCACCGCCAGCTGGCAGGTCCAGTATCTCTACAGTCAGTTCAAGGGACAGAATGCACTGACTCTTAAGATGGACGGACGAAACGTCACAGGAGCGGAAGGTCAGGACGGTCTCTTCGCAAGTGCGGTGAAGGACGGCGACAAGGTCTATGTGAAGTTGGTGAACACCTCGGACCAGCCCCGTGACATCACGCTCAACTTCACCGGACTCAAGAAAAAGCAAATCATCAGTGCCGACGGTATGGTCAGGTTTGCCAGCGAGGAGCTCTACAAGGACAACAGTCTCGATGAGCCTGAAACATTCATTCCGGAAGATGCTGCTTTCTCAGGAGAAGGCCCGTCCGTAAATGCGACCATAGATCCATACTGCTTCAGCATTTACAAGTTCGTTCTGAGTGAATCTCACGGTAACCGCAAGGGCGGGAAATGATTCCCAGTCAGGAAAAAACACTATATTTGCCTAAATTATAATACACGTTTTGAAGTAAATTTTGGTAGCATCTGATGAGCCCCACAGCAATTCTCCTTCTCCATTGTCCGGACAGGACCGGAATAATCAGCGACATCACCCGTTTCATAACCGAGAACAACGGCAACATCGTATATCTCGACCAGTATGTTGACAAGCAGGAGGGCATATTCTTTATGCGCATCGAGTGGGAACTCGCCGGATTCCTGATACCGAAGGAGAAAATCGCCGAATACTTCCAGACACTGTACGGAGAACGTCTGCAGATGAAATTCAGCCTGCATTTCAATGACATCAAGCCGAGAATGGCCATATTCGTAAGCAAGATGAGCCATTGCCTGTATGACCTGCTGTCCAGATACGAGTCCGGAGAACTGAACGTGGACATAGCCTGCATCATAAGCAACCACGAAGATCTGCGATTCGTGGCGGATCAGTTTGGAATCCCCTTCCACGTATGGTCCATTGAAAAGGACCATTCCAACAAGTACGAGGTAGAGCAGGCCGAAATCGAACTTCTGGAAAAGGAGAAGGTGGATTTCATTGTTCTTGCCCGTTATATGCAGATTCTTTCAGAAAAGATCATCAGGGCATATCCTCACAACATAATCAACATACACCACTCCTTCCTTCCCGCCTTCGTTGGAGCCAGACCCTACCATCAGGCCTATGAGCGCGGCGTGAAGATAGTCGGGGCTACAAGCCACTACGTCACCGAAGAACTGGATGCGGGTCCTATTATCGAGCAGGACGTGACACGCATTTCACACAAGGACACACCGGAGTCCATCGCAATGAAGGGACGGGATCTGGAGAAAATCGTGCTTTCACGTGCAGTTAAGAAACACGTCGAGTGCAAGATATTGAGTTATAATAACAAGACTGTCATTTTCGGCTGACTGGAGCCCTGCAGCACAGGCGTTCTTTCAGCAATGTATTCCTCTTGCTGACAGTGAGGTTTTTCACTCCATAGGCCAGAGCGCGCTTCTGCCCTATCAGAACGCATATTTTCTTCGCTCTGGTAATGCCTGTATAGATGAGATTCCTCTGAAGCATCACAAAATGAGTCATCATCACCGGTATCACCACCACCGGATACTCCGACCCCTGAGCCTTATGAATGGTGGTGGCGTAGGCCAGAGTAACCTCATCCAGTTCCGAAGCCTCATATTCAATCTGTCTCCCGTCAAAATTCAGGACAAGGGTCCTGTCTTCGAAATCGATTGACTCCACAAAACCTATATCCCCGTTGAACACCTCCTTGTCGTAGTTGTTCCTGGTCTGCATCACCCGGTCACCGGGACGAAAGACATATCCGCTCCTCGATATTCCTCCCTGTTCCGGATTGATTGCCTGCTGGAGGAGTATGTTGAGATTGGAGGAACCGACTGCTCCCTTCTGCATAGGGGTAAGCACCTGGATGTCACTGCAAGGCCTGCCGTATGCCTTCGGAAGCCGTTCGTGCACGAGTCTTACGATTTCAGCCGCCACTGCTTCGGGGTCATCCTGCTCAATGAAAAAGAAATCGGAATCCCGACCATTGCTTATGTCCGGGTATCTCCCTGCGTTTATCGCGTGAGAGTTCATCACAATACGACTTCTCTGAGCCTGGCGGAATATTCTTGTCAATCTCACTACAGGAATGCGTTCTGAATCGATGATATCCCGCAACACATTCCCCGCCCCGACGCTCGGCAACTGGTCAATATCCCCCACAAGCACCAGGCACATCGTATCTGGCACTGCCTTCATCAGGTTGTACATCAACAGGATATCTATCATAGAACATTCATCCACTATGAGGGCGTCACCATCGAGGGGATGATCTTCGTTACGCTTGTACCCGTCTTTGGGATTGTATTCCAGAAGACGGTGTATAGTCTTTGCCTCCATTCCTGTGGCCTCGCTCATACGCTTGGCCGCCCTTCCGGTAGGAGCCGCCAGCAATATCTTCTGCCCCCGGGCACGGAATGCGGCGATGATTCCCTGAGTGGTTGTGGTCTTTCCCGTACCAGGACCTCCGGTAAGAACCATCACCTTGGATGCCACAGCCGTTCTGATGGCGGCAATCTGAATGTCATCGTAACTTATTCCACACGAAGCCTCGATTGCGGCTATGTCCAGTTCCGGGTCAAAAAGCCCTCTTTCACGAACTCCTACCACGGCAAGCAGCCGGCGGCTGACACCAGTCTCCGAATAATAAAACGGGGGAAGATAAATGGCGTCACCGTCGCGAATCAGGTCATCTGTCTCAAGCATTGACGACAAGGCTGACTCCACGGAAGCCTCTTCAGTCTCGAGAAGTGTCACGGCGGTCTTCACCAACTGTGTTTCGACAGCAAAGACGTGTCCCTCGTCAGAGAGCTGATTGAGGGCATATTGTATTCCGCACCGGCATCTGCGCGGGTCATTCAGTTCATAACCCATTTTGCGGGCTATGGAGTCGGCAGTCTTGAAGCCTATGCCCCAGATATCATCGGCAAGGCGGTAGGGATTGTCCCGGACCTTGTCTATGCTCTCCTTGCCGTATTGCCGGTAAATCTTGGCAGCGTATGCAGTGCTGACACCATACTGCTGAAGAAAAAGCATTACGTTCTTGATATCTTTCTGTCTTTCCCAACTTTCCCGAATCTTCTCAACCCGCTTCTTCCCTATCCCGTACACCTCGTAGAGCCTATCTATCTCATCCTCAATCACCTGTATGGTTCCGACCCCGAATTTCTCCACTATCAGATGCGCGAAGCGAGGGCCTATTCCCTTGACAAGACCGCTGCCGAGATATTTCTCTATGCCATAGACAGTCGCCGGCATAACCTCCTCCCAAGTCCTGGCGACGAACTGGTTACCGTACTTCCTGTCCAGTTTCCAATCTCCCTCGCACAGAAGGACCGATCCTGCCGGAACATCGAGCAGATTTCCGATGAGGGTGACAAGATCATCGTAGCCCTTGACCTTGACTTTCATCACGGAATAACCGTTCTCCGGATTCTGATATGTAATACGTTCTACGACGCAGCGCAGTTTCATATTCCTTTCAGGTTTCTTCAGATATTTCTCCCTTTTTTCCGGTTGTTCCGGTGTTCTCACAAAAATAACCAAATCCTGTGTGAATCAAACAGGATATTCACTATATTTGGACATCAAAACAACTAATCACATTTACAAAATGAGAACCATTCAACATTTCGGGCGGACACTGCTTTGCACATTGTCCGCCGTTGTGGCTTTGCTGGCCGGAACAGAGGCATTCGCTCAGGTTTCGGCAGGCAAGGTTGTAGACAGAAATGGAGAAGCCGTGATAGGTGCGGCAGTGTTTGTTCCGGGCACCAACACCGGAGCAACTACTGACGTCGACGGCAAATTCTCCCTGAACGTAGCCGAGGGCACCCTGATTGAAGTATCGTGCATCGGATACAAGAGCACTACTGTCAAGGCAGCGGCTAATATGAGCGTAGTCCTTGAAGAAGATGCCCTTATGCTTGAAGAGACTGTTGTGGTAGGTTACGGAGCCATCACAAAGAAATCTCTCTCCACCGCGATATCCACGGTGCAGGGCGAGAAGATTGCCGACCTTCCTACGTCAACAATGGCACAGGCCCTCGTCGGTATGGCTTCAGGTATCACCTTCCAGCAGATAAACGGACAACCGGGTACAGCACCGGCCATCAGAATCCGTGGAGCCGGTTCGGTCAACAGCGGCAATGATCCTCTCTATGTCATCGACGGCTATCCGACCACAGATTCACAGCTCTTCAACAACCTCAATCCCCAGGACGTTGCAGACATTCAGATTCTCAAAGATGCGGCGGCTTCCGCCATCTACGGTTCCAAGGCAGGTAACGGTGTCATCATCGTAACCACCAAGCAGGGCAAGACCGGTGCACCGAAGGTGAACTTCTCAGTGCAGGCAGGTATCAGTCAGCCTCAGTCCTATGTTGACGTGCTTGAGGCCGATGACTACCTCGAAATGGTGATTGAGGCCAATACAAATGCCGGCAAGAAAGCCATAGCTGAGACCCTTACGAATCTCTACAAGAGCGGCAACTACGCCAGGACAAACTGGCAGGACGAGATATTCCGCAATGCCTTGAATGCACGCGCAAATCTTTCGGTTACAGGAGGTTCTGATGCTGTGCGGTACAATTTCTCGGCCGGATGGCAGAACGAGGACGGTATTCTCCTGAACTCCTTCTTCAAGAAGTACAACATCAAGGGAGGCTTCGATGCCAATGTGGGAAAGTACGTCAAACTCGGACTCAGCTTCGCCCCCACATACTCATATCAGAGAAGCCAGTCTCCAACCGGAGGCAACACGGAGGACAGGACAGGTATAGTGGCTGAAGCTCTCACCGGAGCCCCGATACTCCCCGTCTATCAGCCCAATGGAGATTACACCCAGACATCCCAGCACTACCCTTCATACGGACTCAACTCCCAGTGGCGCAACCCGGTGGCGAATCTTCTGGAGAACAATTATGACACCCAGTCTCTCAGAACCCTCACCAACGCCTACGTTGAAGTCACCCCCATCAAGAATCTTGTCATTCGCAGTTCTTTGAACTTCAACACAAACTCGAGCCGGAGCGACAACTATATGAGTGCCTACAACCTGGGCGGAACACTGACCGGAAACAAATCGACACCCAACCTTGCAGTCATAGGAGCGAGCCGTTCTGCCGGCTTCGGGTACAATGTTTACTGGTCAAGCACAATCACATACAAATGGACGCTGGGCGAGAACCACAACTTCAATGCAGTGGCCGGATATGACTATGAGTACAACAGCGGATTCAACATCACCCAAAGTACCAGAACCGATGCCGACCATCCCAATGCGTTTGACAATACAAATATCACCAATGTGATGGGTGCAAGTCTGTACAACGGCAGTTCCAGCAACACCGAGTACCGTTTCGATGCCCTGTTCGCCAGACTCATATATGACTTCAACAGCAAATACGTAGTATCCGCATCCATAAGAAGAGACCGTTCCAGCAAATTCGGCCCTGAAAACCGTGCCGGTATCTTCTACTCTGCGTCAGGAGCCTGGAACATCAATCAGGAAGAATTCCTCAAGAATGCAAAATGGCTGAACATAGCCAAGTTGCGCGCCAGCTACGGTGTTACGGGAAATGACCAGATTGCCGGCAACTACTCTTGGATATCATCTCTGAACAAGAACCATAATGTCATTTTCGGAACCAATACGGTGACAACCTACTATCCGGCCGGATACGCCAACCGTTCCCTCGGATGGGAAACCAACCGTCAGATTGACCTGGGTATAGATTTCGGTGTATTCGACAGAATCAACCTTACAGTCGATTTCTACAACCGTCTGAGTGACATCGTGATGTCTGCCAGCATCCCCAACTTCAACGGAATAGCGGGTTCCATATCCAAGAATTCCGGTCAGATTCGGAACCGTGGAGTCGAGATCCAGCTCAGCGCCCGTCCCTTCACTGGTGACTTCAAGTGGCAGACCACCCTCAGCTGGTCGCTGAACCGCAACAAGATACTTTCACTTGCCGACAACCAGCAACAGCTCAGTAACCAGAGCGCAGGCAAGTGGGGAGGTGTAATCCGCAACTATGTCGGACGTCCTATGGGTGATATGTATATGTACAAGGTCATCGGCACGTTCAATACCGAAGATGATCTCAAAAAATACGCCAAATACGGTACCCAGTATGTTGGAGACCTTATGTATGAGGATTACAACAATGACGGAAAGATAAACACCAGTGACCTCCAGTATGTGGGCAATTATCAGCCCGACTTTACATACGGTTGGACCAACTCATTCAGCTACAAGAATTTCGATCTCTCCCTCACAATCGACGGACAGGTTGGAGGAAATGTGATATTCGCGGCAGCAAGAGCGTTCACACTCAACCGTTACGATGACAACGTCCTCGCTGAATCAGGTCTTGGGCGCTGGCGCTCAGCTGATAATCCCGGAAACGGCACCTCTCACAAGGCGGGTTGCAACAACGTGGGCAACAACATTCAGGCAAGTACACGTTATCTGTACGACGCATCTTTCCTGCGTATCCGCAACGTCGCACTGGGTTACAACCTTCCCAGGAAAGTGGCTCAGAAGATTAAGATGGAAGGACTTCGTGTAAGTGTCAATTTCCAGAACCTTTTCACCTTCGACAATTATCCCGGTTATTCCGTAGAAGCAAACAACAGCGGTAATTCCTCCACCAACAATGGTGTGGACTTCGGTTGCTACCCTCTGTCACGCACAATGACACTCGGGGTTAACATCAATTTCTAAAGAAGGAACAATATGAAGACAATCAATAAAATAGCATTGGCTCTGCTGGGCTCGTCACTTGTTTTCGGGCTTTCTTCCTGCAAGGACTCTTATTTCGATCTGTATCCCACTGACACAATGCAGATAGAGACTTACGGATACAATGACAGCGAAGTGACCAACGTTTTCCTGGATTCCTACTACTATTTGAGGACACTCTCCTCCAATGTATTCCAGATCAACAGTATTGCTACTGACGAAGCATACGACTTCAAGAAAAACAATTCTCAGGGACAGATAGAACTCAACGAGAGCAGTTGGGATGCCACCTGCAGCATCTCCAGCAGCGTATGGTCGGATTGCTACTACATCATTCACCGCTGCAACTACGCGCTTGAGCATCTTGAATACCTTTCCGCCAGCAACAAGAAGCAGATTGAGGGTGAAGCCAAATTTATGCGTGCCTACGCATATTTCACCCTTGTGCGGCTTTTCGGTGCAGTTCCTATGACCACCACGGTCATCAACAGCTACACTGACTTGTACAAGTACGACAGGACTGCTGCCACCAAAATTTACGAACTTATCGACAGTGACATCGCCGTCGCCGTCGCAAATCTGCCTGAGTCATATTCCGGAATCTATGTCGGAAGAGCCACCAAGTTCGCCGCTCTGGTGCTGAAAGGCGAGAGTCAGCTGGCCAGAAAGGATTATTCGGGTGCGGTCACTTCTCTGGGTGAGGTCATCGAGTATTCAAAAAACAACCCCTCCAAACTCGGACTCGAGGATCACGTGAAGAACATCTACGATTCCACCAATCCCAACGGAAAGGAGATAATATTCGCGGCTCAGTTCAACAATGGTTCCACTCAGATTACCAACGGCTTTATGGGTGCCTGCTATCTTGCAGCGACATCAGCGGTAAAGCAGACAGCGTATTACTATCCCAACGGAACGGCATCCACTCTTCCCGCAACCATCGGCAACAGCACCTTCCTTATGACCTGGGATCTCTGGAACGCCCTCAGAATTGATGGAGGAGAAAGATTCACTGACTTGGCAAACAACAGCGTATACAACGAAGGCGGAGAATCCGTCCCGTCCGAATACGTCAAGACAACCAACATCGGAGGAAAGAACTACACCTGTTTCCCCAACAGTATGAAGTACTTTGATTTCCAGAATGAAGGTGGTACCAAGGCATTGTCCAGCTGCGACAATATCATCTATCGTCTGGGCGGAGTGTACCTGATGTATGCCGAAGCTCTCAACCAGACCAACAAGACAGCGGAGGCTCTGACATATCTGAACGCGATCCGCACCAGAGCCGGTGTGGCACCGAGTACGGCTTCTACCAAGGAAGATATGATTGCTGCGATTGAGCACGAGAACCTGCTCGAACTGAACTTCGAAGGCCACAGATGGTATGACCTGCTCAGGACAGACAGACTCACTCCGGTTATGGAGGCACATTTCAGCGCACGTATCCCCGGTCTGGCAGTCGATGCTCAGGGTAGCAACAACGGATTGTCCATAAAGAGCGAAAATGATGTGACCGGCACTCCCGTGAACTGGAAATGGTCCGGAAAGAGTGATCCTATCCTCTTCCCCATTCCTTACAACCAGATTCAGCTTTGCCCCAATTGGGAGCAGAACAGCATCTACAAATAGTCTGACACTCAGAGAAATTAATACAATATGAATCAGGCCGACCAAAAAGGGTCGGCCTCTTTTTTCGTACGAGCGGAGCTACGCAGCGGATTCCGAGCTACCGGTTCCGCTCTCCGCAGAACGCACTGAGGAGCCGGCATCAACTTCTTTGAATATCTCTCGGACGTGTTGAACAAATCGGCTGTGCTGCCGCCCGGAGCTACCGCCGACGCCTACCGCAATCTACTCCCGGACAAGTGGACAAAAGACTAGCAGGGCCAGTGACCCTGCTTTCTTTTTCATACGCCTAGGTCAATACGGAGACGCTTACGTCACACCCTTACCGTGGCCCTTATCAACAGCGGTTCATCGGTCAGTACCATCAGCCGTATCCTAGGGCACAAATCCACAATATCAGTCGAAAAGGGGTATTCTCACCTCCTTCAAAAAAGCACTGTATTTGATCTGGAGAGATGTATGAAGGAGGCGTTCGGAACGAGGTGATAATAACGAGGAATTGGTTACGGATAAATACCAAAACATATAAAAGGGAAGGGTGAGACTTGTAGATATAATCTCTACCCTTCTCTCGGTATTACCGGAACTTAACGTTCGGACAGAACGCCTTAATCAATGGACCATATTTTTTGATTTCAGCATTGCTCATACTTCTCGCTCGGTCGGACACTCTTGTAAAAGTTCCGTCAGCATTTTGCTTCCAAACCTGCACATGTACAACGCCTGATTTGAATACGCGTCCATCAGTACCCTTGTTGATATGCTGATGGCTCCAATCAAAATCTATGCATAATTTATGATCAAGGTAGACTCTTCCTTGACACACTCCTTCGTGGTTCTTCCGAAAATACATGTCAGACGTGACAGCATAATACGGAAGGTTGGAATGAGTCTCGCTTCCGTCTATGCGTTTAAGGATTTTTCCTTTGATGCCGCCGACTGTCTTAGACTGCCCAACGGTCTCGTATTGGCACTTAGCTCCGCCAAGCGCAATTCCTCTCAAGAATTCTGCACCATTTCCCATATCACATCTTGTCGTAATTATGGTTGTACATAACTCCTGCGTAGTCGCGTTCCTTGAGCCAATCAAGAAGCGAAAGTTTCCTACTCAGCCCCAATGTGTTTAGTTCTGTAGACAGGGCCTCTGATAGGTTCATTACGTGTACTTCATGAATATCATCACGTCCTTTGCCTACTATATACTCGTCATATTCCACACGAACGAGGTATATTTCATCATCATTATCTGTTTCTGATACAATCAGGTCATTCGACAGGGCCACCTCGTACTCCTGCTTGAATTTCATATTTCTGAAGAAAACCGCCTCATTTTCAGACTGATAATGACCTTCAAGGGATGCGAAGAGTTCCTCGTCAACATCCCATAACTTATTGCTATATGTTTCCATTTCTAAAGTGAGTTGAGATATAATCGGGTATAAATTTGATTGGGGTTTGAAGACCGGGCACAATGGTTTCGGGTCCATATACAAGAATCAAAATCGGAGATTTTTCCTTCTCCAGAAATCTTAGACCATGACACCAGAGATTAAAAGCTTCTGCGTTCTTATGACTTCCCATTCCACTGACAGCAATTACACTATGCTTTGGAAGCCCTTCGAAACAATATGTAAAGGAATTCAACCCGCCCCAACTGGCCGTAGGGATGACATTATATCCGCATAGCTGCCACAGGCAACCCACGAAGCGAGTCCTGTAGATGTTTTCTTTGTTTGGAAATTCTGTGGGGAGATCTTTCCAGAGAGAGAAGTCCGGGGTGAAGATATAGTCGAACTTACTCAAGCTCAACGTAGTTCTCTCAAGATCACACCAAACTTTGTCCCTGAATGAAAAATCGTTCAAGAAGAAGTGCGCGGCCTGACCAACGCCTTCGCTTCTCTTCCACTCGGTAAAAGGTACGGCAGAAAAGTCTGTGCAGCCTGAATAGGCCTTCATCTGGGGGAAATTGTTAGTACTGGTAAATGACATTCCCTCCATCAAGTGCATGTTCTCGTGAATTACCTTGCGCTTGGTCTTCTGAGGCAGTTTGTCAAAGTAAAATGACCTGCCTCTCTGATTGTGTGACAAAAGATATAAATCCTTATCACTGAACAAATTATTTTCTATTTGACTCATATGCGTTTAATTTTACGAGGTTCCTTAGGCCTCAATTGGTGAACGCTAAAATGAATCCGATTTAAGGGCAAGTCTTGATTTCCAGCAAAATTGTTCATAATTTTGCAAAACTATTTAAAATGTTAGCCCTAGCCATTAGCTTGATTTCGGTCGTGCAATCGGCAAGCTGACCTTCACTCCTCACCGGTCTGCCAGGGCCAGTGAGGATTTTTCGTATCTTATTATTTCACATATCTTCTCATGTCATTTAGTTGTTAAACTTCTCCATTTGAGGACAAGATCTTTTACGTCTTCTTCGGGTAGCCTTCTATTCTTTCCGAATAGTTCTTCCAACTTGTCTGCGACAAGATGCGGCGGAACGATGCCATATTGAACAATCTGGTCCAGAACATACAATAAACCGCGAACTTCAATATGGTCAGCGCGGGCATTATTCGTTAAGGCCTTGTCTCCTGTCAGGATGCAGGCAGAATATTTCTTCGCACAGAACCATATCGCACAGTCCTGAAAAGACACATTGCCACAAGCTAACTGCTTCAAATTATAGATGTCTTCGATTTCTGTTGTTGTAAATTTAACGATGCTCAGTCTTTTCCTCGCTTCGAATGCCATGACAGAATCTCTCTGCCCTGTTTTATTCAACTCTCGGATTACAAAGTCTACCGTAGAAATATCGAAGGGCAGCAGGAAGAAATCGCCAAGCAACCCCATATCGATGAGGTCTATGAAAATGTTTGTATCACTGACGACTAACTTACCCATATCTTTCTACATATAAACCTGACGGATGGAATTTTCTGGTATCTGAAGAAGGGTCGCAGCCTTCGAAAGAGAAATCAACTCACCTGCATAGGCTTTGTAAACAAGACTCTCGAATCGATCTGATTTTTCTTCCTTGATGCGGGATTCTTCGATTATCTGCTTAAATCTCGGATCCGCGTTCTTGCGCTGACGATACCTGATATAACGACTTTCAGGAAGTATCCCCAATTTCATAGCCTTATACATAAGGGCGTCAACCGATACGCCATAAAGCACCTGCAAATCCACAAACTGATTGACATGAATTGGCTTACTGGATATATCTCCAACGGCATCCTTGAAGTTCTCTCGTGGAATCAACACTTCGTTGGCAAACAGGTGACACATAGCCTCCACCTTCTTGGGAGTAAGGTCGTTCGAAAACTTCATAAGGATATGCCCGAGTTCGTGAAGGGCTGTAAACCGCTTGCGCTCCGGGGTAAAATACTTGTTGAGCACTATGACGGGGCTGCCGTCTGCGCTACCACTAAGTCCGTCAAAATCCTCAGACGCAATGGTCTCTACCACGAGAATACCGTGTTCTTCTAGTAGGCCTATCACATTGCTGATTCCGCTCTTGCCCAGATTCCATTCTTTGCGTAGCCTGTCTGCGAGTTCATAGACATCATTTTCTTCTGATACGGTCACATCGTGAAAGTTCATAGTAAAACTCCTGGAAATGCCACAGATGTCCTCAATTTCATAGTAACGCTCAATTCCGTCCTTGATCTTTCCAATAATCATCTTCTTCTCCTTTTCCGTCATCTTAGCTTTTATTCGGAATGAGATGCCTTCCAATGCAACTGATACGGGTTTGAAGAAATAGTCGGGGTCAACGCCCAATACATCGCATAGAGCATTGAGCACGGCACTGTCTGGTAACATCTTGCCAGCCTCATATTTATAAACAGCTTGAGGCGATACGATGCCATCCATTTTTGCGGCCAATGCCGCCATCGAGAGCCCATTCATCTCTCTGGCGCTCTTCAATCTTAATTTGAATATATTTTTAAGGTCCATATTTTGGAATAATATTCTGGTTTGCAAATTTACAAATTTTATTCAAATGCAAACCATTGTTCTGATTAAGTTATCAACAAAATTTTTATATCGTGGTCAATTTGTCTCCTAATTTCCAGAGTAAGCGTCTCCAGAGTTACGTATTGACGCCCCGGTAACTCCATCCTACCTTTGCGGTATTCAAAGATCAGTATATGGATATCGTAGAAAACACCTCAGTCCCCAAAGTTGCACACCAGCGCTATCAAACCACGCTGGAAGAATACAAGGAAGCATTACGCGCAGATGCGACCATCACATTCTTTTCGTTCTGCCATAGCAAAAACGTCAACTATGATGGGATCAAGAAATGGGCGTCAGAGAAAGGCGTGTCCATTATGGCCCTCAAGCGTTCAGCTCGTGGAGATGTTTCCATTTCCGGACGGAGTCAATCTCACGCTTCAGGAGTCCGGAGTGGAGGAAGTAATAGCACTTCTTGATGTGTATCAAATCAGACATCAGGCGGAGGGAGGCGCCCGGTCATGTTCTCTTTAGGAAGCAACGTCCGGTACTTCATGTGTCAGCACCCGGTGAATATACGCAAGGGTATCGACTCACTGTTCAATCTCGTCGTGTCCGAATCCCCGATGTCCCCGATGCCAGTGGTACTGGTTATGCTTTCGCAACATCCGGCAGCTGGCCTTATCTGGATTCTTTCAGAGACCAAGGGCCTGAAACTGGCGATGCGAAGCGTTGCACGAAAAACAAGACCATCGCGCAAAGAGACAAGAACAAGGACCTGCCCAGAGAAGGCAACAGCAGGCAACGACTAGTCTGCTGCAATAATACTGCATTCAGCGTTGAGTCTGATGTCATCGGATGCACTCCCGACCAATATCCCGAGCCTGCCGCCTTCAATATCCCATCCGTTCTTCCCAATGTTCCAGAAACGCAAATCTTCAACAGGCACGGAGAGTGTAACTCTGCAGGATTGTCCCGCAGCAAGAGGTATCCTGCGGAAAGCCTTGAGTTCCTTGGCGGGCCAATCAACACTGGCATCTGGACGGCTGACATACAGTTGTACGACTTCTTCAGCATCCATATCACCTTTATTGGCAAGATTGAATGATACTTTTATGACATCATCCATCTCGTAATGGTCGTGTCCGACCTTTATATCAGAATATTCGAAGTCAACATACGAAAGACCGTGGCCGAATGCATACATTACCGGGACGTTCTTTGTGTCATACCATCTGTAGCCGACTAAAAGACCTTCGGAATACTCAGCGGCAGGTGAATAGTTACGAATAGCTGCCATCATCTCCGGCGTAGGACGGCTCTCCGGAACTGAACGGCTGTCCGAAACTGAACGGCTCTCCGCTCTGTCCCTTCTGTACATACTGGCAAACAAATCCGCAAGAAGAGTGTTGACTTGAGGATAGGTTCCAAGAGCATAAGCAGGGGAATCCTCAAGTTTGACGGGGAAGGTGAAAGGCAGTTTGCCAGAAGGAGCAATATTGCCGAATAGAATGTCAGCAAGTGCGTGACCACTCTCAAGACCGTTCCACCATCCCTGAACCAGAGCTTTTGAACAGATTTCCGCAACACGCAGATCACAAGGTCCTCCGGACTGAATGACTGTGACCACATTGGGATTGATTCCGGCAAGAGTCTTGAGCATTTCATCTTGTCCGTCAGGAAGGAAGATGTCCTGACGATCGCGGCCTTCGCTTTCCTGCTCACGTGTGGTTCCTCCGATAAAAATGACGACATCGGCATTACGGGCAAGTTCCATATCCGTCTCACTGGATACCACTTCCGCCTTTTCTCCCACCCTGTCCAAGATACCTTGAAGAGCAGTAATCTCATAAGGGGTTTTGGCTCCGGCACCGACCCCTCCTCTTGCCGTCTTCGTACTGATTCGGGGACCTAGGACAGCTATCTTTTTTACCTGCTCGAGATTGATTGGGAGAATCCTGTCACTGTTCTTGAACAATTTATCATTGAGCAATTCATTCTTGAGCAATTCATTCTTGAGCAATACAATGGACTTTGTTGCAACTTGGTATGCAATCTGCTGCTGTTCAGGCATTGATGTCTTCCCCGTATTCGCCAAATCAGAAGGCACAGGCTCCACAGTGAAACGGACCCGAAGAATTTCGCGCACCTTATCATCGACGACGCTCTCCGGAACTTTCCCGGCCTTCACTGAATCAATCAATGCCGGTCCGAGATAATTGTCTCCGGTCATCTGTACGTCAAGCCCCCCGAGAGCGGCCCCCATTGTGCTGTGCGTACCACCCCAGTCTGAAACTGTAAGTCCCTTGAATCCCCAATCACCACGAAGTATCTCGTTGTTGAGATGGGCATTCTCGGAGCAATATGTTCCATTCACCTTGTTGTATGCAGTCATCACCGAATATGCACCACCTTCACGGACACCGGCCTCAAAAGGTTTGAGATAAATTTCCCGCAAGGTTCGTTCATCGACGACTGCGTTGACCGTACCACGGTCGAGTTCCTGGTTGTTCACGGCAAAGTGCTTCAGGCAAACTCCTGTACCGGCATCCTGAGCTCCTTTCGTATAGCCCACGGTGAGACGGGCCGAAAGAAAAGGATCTTCACTGAGATATTCGTAGCTTCGTCCTCCGACAGGAAGCCTCTGGATATTGATGGCGGGGCCGAGTATGAGGTCTTTCCCACGGCGGCGTCCTTCTGTGCCAATTCCGGACCCATACAGATAAGCCATCTCTTCAGACCAGGTTGCGGCAAGTGCGGAACCGGTCGGATAATAAGTGGCGGAATCCGTTTCCCAGCCCAAGGGCCGGAAATGGTCTCCTACTTCCTCGCGAATGGCAAAGGGCCCGTCTGCGTAGCGTATTTCCTGAATTCCTAGACGGGGAACGCCTTCAGAAGACATAATGGTCTTACTATGAAGCATTTCCACCTTCTCCTCAAGGGTCATCTGAGCGATAATCGAATTGATATCACGGTCGTGGGAGGCAAGAAGTTTCTGACCGGAAGGAGTGCTGCAACTTGTCACGACAAGGGATGATGCGTACAGAACAAGGAACAGCTGTTTCATTGAAAATAGCTTTTTCATCAATTGGAGATTGTTTTTCCAAATTTACAAAAAACTTGCGCCTGACAAAAGAAGATGCATAAAAAGTGAGCAGGTTGGAGCCGATTGGAGCCGTCAATTTGATAACAAGAAATTGTTTGCGTATTTTTGCAGAAAAAAGCGGATTGCAGAAAGAGATATGATCAAAGCGATTTTCTTTGATATAGGCGGTGTCCTGATGGATCTTGACATTGACAGATGCATAGAATCATTCCGCAGCAATTGCGGAATGGAGCGCATCACTGAATTTCTGGACCCCTGCCACCAGAAAGGCCCGATCAAAGCCCTCGAATCGGGTGAGACGGACGAGGCTGAATTCTATTCCCAGATGAAAGCTTATTGCCGTCCCGGAACCACTGACAAGCAGATTGCAGACAGTTTCTGCTCCCTTCTAAGCAGCATCAGTACCGAGAAAGTCAGCCTTGTCAAATCCTTGAAAGGGAAATACGACCTGTTCCTCCTGAGCAACAACAACCCCATCACAATGAGATATACAGCAAGTGTTTTCGCGGAGCTGGGGATTGCATTCGAGGATTATTTCAAAGATGTATACATATCTTGCTGGATGAAGTCGCTCAAACCATATCCGGAGATATTTCAGGAATGCGTGAAGCGTTGCGGTTTCAAGCCGGAAGAAATACTTTTCATTGACGATTCCAGAACAAATATCAATGGTGGCAAGGCTGTTGGCCTTCAAACTTTGTATTACGATACCCAAACAAGCCTCACTCAAGCAGTTGATTTCTTCCTTAGTAAAGAGAAAAAAATAAG
>DCIN01000027.1:56741-96095 GCA_002315815.1 Bacteroidales bacterium UBA1725
GAAATCAAGATTACCAAGTTATTTTTTGAGATTTACTTAGTGAAGCGGAATGACCTATGGATTTCAGAACAATAATTATTGCAGCCGCAGCAGCGGTGATGACGATCTACGGCCCTGTGTGCCTTGCCCAGGAGACAAACAAAACTGCCAATCAATCAGCTGAAGCAACTGCTGAAGCAACTACAGAAACAACAGAGACAACAGTCAGGAAAACGGCCGGAGAGATGGTCAAAGAGCTGTCCGACGCCGGATTGGAGAAAATCGTCAGCTATGATGTCTCCGCCTTTACCGACATCAGGGACAAAAAGCTTCAGGACGTGCTGGTCAAGATGCCAGGGCTCAGCGTAAACACCTATTTCGGAACCAGCTTCTATTTCAACGGAATGATGGTGACCAAGGTACTTGTAAACGGAATTGATATGCTCGGAGGTGATTACAGCTCGATTCTGAGTATGAAACCCGAAGATGTCAGCAGCATAGAAATCACCGAAAACTATGTACACATAAAAGTGCTGAGAGGTATCTCTTTCAGCAACTACGCCTGCATCAACATCATACTCACTGAGGAAGCTCGCAGCAAATGGAGCGGGTCTGTCAAAGGCGGGCTAGGGGCCAGTCCACTGCTGTACAATGCCGAAGCACAGGCTCTGAACATAGGCACCAATGCTCAGACTACCGTCCTCCTCAAGGCCGACAACACCGGACTCGACTTCAGCTCAGACCTGACAACTCAGGGTATGATGGGATACAAGGCGCAGCAGATGATTTCTCTGTACCCGTCTCTGGCACCTCTTTCCGAGCAGCGCACAAGAATCAACAACAGTGCATTCGGAAACGTCAACACCACATTTCAGCTCAAGAATGACCTCCAGCTCAGTCTCCAGTTCTCCCTGCATTCTGACAAGCTGACAGCCTCCAGTCTGGACGAAACCACCTATTTCACGGGACAAGGCCAGGACATCACCCTCACCACGGGAGAGAACAACGTTCAGAAACAGAAGGATTTCCTTTCCAGCATCACCCTTCTCTCCAATTCGGAAAAGGGATACCTGTACAACAACCTCTGTGTTCTTCTTTCACGCACTGATGCGTCCAACGGCATTACTGGCTCATACCCCAGCTCCCAGTCCGCAAGCAACAAGCCGTTTGAATTGCAGAATATGTTCCAATACTATCTTCCACTCGGCAAGAATGTACTCAACATCGGCTTCAGGGCAGGATACGAAAAAATGCCACAGAATCTGTCTGTCAGCAGGAGCCTGTTCAATCTCAATCAGGATATTCTGTCCGAGAGCATATACGGAGACCTGTCGGCTTCTTACAAATTAGCTTTGGGCAAGTTCTCTCTGGCCTTCTCTGCAGCGACTTCTGCCGAAAGCCTTGGACTCAACACTCTTCTTTCGCCAGAGGTAAGCGAAGTCGGCGCGAACGACAACAATTCCAAGCTGTCATACATCAACGGCAATGTCTCTGTAGATGCAACCTACGTTTCCAACAAATTCCAGTTCCAACTTTCCCTGCCGTTGGATTACTATCACTACAGATTCGACGATTTCAGGCTGAATGACATAAAAAAGACCGACAAATTTGAATTCTCGCCTTCGCTCAGTGCTAAATATCAGCCAACCAACAATCTGTCTTTCAGTGTTTCGGCCTATTCTATGGATTTGGGAGTGTCCAATGGTGATATTTATTCCGGTATGGTTCTGTCCAATTTCAACACTTTTTCCAAGGGATTTGTAAACTTCGGAAGTGACAAATACTCCAATGCCAGCGTTACGGTGTCATACAGAAATCCGGTCAGCTCCTTTTTCATTAACGGTTCGGCAATGAGAACCTGGAACAAACAGGCCAACAGCTACTCCAGTTCGTTCACCCCCAATTTTATGATTACCGGCTATGAGGAAGATCCTTTCCACAGGGTCAACATCTCAGATTACATCTCCGCCGACATCAGCAAGGGAATCAACTCATTCAAGGGGAAAATCGGACTCAACACCTCCCTTTCCATCTCCCGTTCATCATTGAACCGCAACAATATCCTGCTGCCGTTCATCACAAAGACCTATTCAGTAGGAGCAGACGTGAACGGCAAGGTATTTTCCTGGTTCAACGTCATCTATGCCGTCAATTTCAGCTACTCCACCCTCAGCGTCCAGGATGACGGGCAGTCAGACATAGCATCTAACAGCAAAGGCCTCACAGAGAATCTGGAATTCATCTTCTCCCCCTGGAAAAAGTTCAATTTCAGTTTTTTGGCAGACCATTACCTGAACAAGCTCAGCGAAGACGAGTACAAGAACCTCGTGCTTCTGGACTTCAAGGCTGAATACAAAATCAACGAACGCTGGCAACTCATCGCATCGATTACCAACCTGCTCAATCAGAATGTCTATGACTACAAGCTCATCAGCAGCATCACAGCTACGAGTTCATATACCTCATACACCATCCGCCCCCGGAATCTGCTCTTGAGCGTATTCTTCAAATTTTAGTGAAGGACAGAAAATAAGAAACCGACGATTTCATCAATGAATATATCGGAGGACAGGCTGACGGGCCGCCGCAGTCTCGTCAGGACGGCCGATTGGCGTATTGTGGGGAGCTGAGCGGACCAGTTCCGGATCCGTTTCCGCCTCCTGTGCTATCTTCCTCATTACTTCGATGAATGCATCCAGGGTTTCGAGCGATTCCGTTTCGGTGGGTTCAATCATTATCGCCTGATGAAACAGCAGGGGAAAATAGATTGTCGGTGCGTGGAAGCCATAATCCAGAAGCCTCTTGGCGACATCGAGCGTAGTCACCCCGTTGTCCCGAATCAGACCGTCGAACACAAATTCGTGTTTGCAGACAGATGCAATGGGCAGTTTGTAGCAGTCCTTGAGAGATTCCTTGATGTAGTTGGCACCCAATGCGGCCAGTTTGCCGGCCATCTTCACATTCTCTTTTCCAAGCGAAAGGATATAGGCGCAAGCCTTCAGAATCACCCCGAAGTTGCCGTGGAAACCGCTGACTCTGGGCAGGTCAAGGAAAGGAACAATGCGCTCGGCCACACCTACAGGGCCGGAACCGGGACCGCCACCGCCGTGCGGAGTGGCGAAGGTCTTATGCAGGTTAAGATGCATTATGTCGAAACCCATATCTCCGGGCCGCACAATACCGAGCAGAGGATTCATATTTGCGCCATCGTAATAGAGCAATCCTCCGCATCCGTGTACAAGGGATGCTATCTCCTTTATATCCTTTTCAAAAAGGCCAAGCGTATTCGGATTCGTCATCATTATGCCGGCGATGTCGGGGCCGAGCAACGGCTTCAGGTCCTCCACGTCCACCAGACCGTCGGCATTGGACTTGACCTGGATTATTTCAAGACCGCATACTGAGGCTGAAGCAGGATTGGTACCGTGAGCGCTGTCCGGAACGATAACCTTTGTACGGGCCATATCGCCCCGGCTGAAATGATATTCGCGCATCAGCATCAGACCTGTGAGTTCACCGTGGGCACCGGCGCAGGGAAGGAAGGTGAAATGCTTCATCCCCGTCACGGCGGCCAGAGCCCTGTCCATAGTGGAATACACTTCTGCAACACCCTGAACGGTGGCGGCCGGCTGGAGAGGATGGATTCCGTTGAACGCGGACACAATCTCTTCATCAATCTTGGGATTGTACTTCATAGTGCAAGATCCCAAGGGATAGAAGCCGGTGTCAACCCCGAAATTCATCTGACTCAAGTTGGTATAATGCCTGACCACATCAGGTTCGCTCACCTCCGGCAATTCCGGGGCATCAGCGCGCATAAACGGAGCGTCGGACGGAATACCGCCATCCTCACACTCAGGGAGCGAGAACGCCGTCCTTCCTTTCTTCGAGAGTTCGAATATCAATCGGTCGTAATATTTCATTTCGTTTCCCCTCCTATAAATTTCTGATGATATCCACCACTTCGTCGAGTTCCTTCTTGCTGTGCTTCTCAGTGACACAGAATGTGACATATCCCTCTTCTGTCTGCAATGCGGCGAACCAGCCTGCATCCAGAAGTTTCTGCTGGAGAGTGGGGACATCGCACAGAGGCTTCAGACAGAACTCCTTGAGGAATTCTCCGTCATATTGAGTCTTCTCGAATAAACCTGTTGCAAGCAGGGCGTTGTACAGATGATGGGATCGCTCGTAGCAGAGGTCATTCAGACGACGCATACCCTGAGGACCCATAATCGAGAGATATACGGTGCACCAGAGGGCCATAAGTGACTGATTGGAGCATATATTGGAAGTGGCCTTCTCCCTGCGTATGTGCTGTTCCCTGGCCTGAAGCGTGAGCACAAAGGAACGCCTGAGTGATGCATCCACAGTCTGCCCGACAATACGGCCGGGGAGTTTTCTCATCAATTCTTGACGACAGGCCATAAAACCGACATAGGGACCACCGTAGCAGAGAGGTATGCCCAGGCTCTGGCCGTCTCCGACAGCCACATCAGCCCCCCATTCCGCCGGAGTACGGATCACGGAAAGAGCCGAAGGGTCACAGTACTGGACCAGAATACCCCCGGCGGAGTGCACTGCATCGGCAAGACCATCTGGAGATTCTATGACCCCATATCTGTTGATAGATGGTACAATCACCCCGGCTATCGAGTCGGCATTGTCCTTGATTGCAGAGAATACGTCTCTGGAGATGACAAGGCCGATTCCGGAATATTTGGCATAGGTACGCAGAGTATCAAGTACATTCGGCAAGAGCAGGGCGGACGCAACCACTGTGTTGCGTTTTCTGGTGCAGGCCAGACACATTCTCATAGCCTCTGCAGCTGCAGTGGGGCCGTCGTACATCGAAGCGTTGGAAACGTCCAGACCCGTGAGAGAACAAATCATCGACTGCCATTCGAAGATATATCTGAGCGTGCCCTGAGAAATTTCACACTGATAAGGAGTATAAGCCGTAAGAAATTCCGATCGCGAGGTGATGTATGGAATCACTGATGGGATATAATGGTCATACGCACCCTGTCCGACAAGGACCTTGAGTTTTGCATTCCTTGCAGAGAGACCCTCGAACCAGTCGCGGACCTGCTGCTCGCTCATCGCGGAGGGAAGGTCATAATCGTCCTTGAAAACGAAATCCGCGGGTACATCGGAGTAAAGGTCATCCAGAGAAGACAGACCTATTCTCTCGAGCATCACGCGGATATCATCTTCTGTCTGCGGAAAATAACAGAAGTTGCCCATTCTATGCAGCAATCTTTTCGTATGAAACGGAATCGAGAAGCGAGTCCAGTTCAGAGCTGTCGCTCATCTCGACCTTAATGATCCAGGATCCGTATGGGTCTTCGTTGATAAGTTCAGGGCTGTCCTCAACCTGCTTGTTGCAGGCTACGACCTTGCCGGAGACAGGAGCATAAAGCTCGCTGGACGCCTTCACGCTCTCAAGGGCGCCGAAGTCCTCCCCCTTGGTCAGTTCATCGCCCTCCGAAGGCATATCGACGTAAGTAATGTCGCCCATCTCAGCCTGTGCGAAGTCGGAGACACCAATGATTGCGATGTTTCCGTCAATCCTGACCCATTCGTGAGACTCGCTATAGAGGAGCCCATCAACAATCTTGCTCATAATAAAACTGATTATTTCTTGTAGTTTGTCTGGTAAAAACGTTTTTTGATGACTTTTCCTCCGAACACGCGCTTGCGTATCCGCACGAAGAGTACAGTGCCGAGGGCAGCGAAGGAGGAGTCGACGAGAGCGAAACACAGACTCCTGTCAAGACTGATGGAGTGATACCCGGTTGTCACCACTCCCACCTGTCTGCCATCCTCAAGTTCCACGGGATAACCCGCACGCGGGATTGCATTGTCATCCAGTTCAATGCCCACAAGTTTCTTCTGCACACCGCATACTTTCTGGGTCTCAAGCGCTTCCTTGCCTATGAATTCCTCCTTGTCCAATTTGCAGAACATTCCGAGTCCGGCCATCAGAGGACTTATCTCCTCGCTGAGTTCGTCTCCGTAGAGCGGAAGTCCGGCCTCAAAGCGCAGAGTGTCACGGCATCCCAGACCGCAGGGTTTGACACCATCCCCGACAAGTTCGCGCCACATAGCCTCGATGTTGGCATTGGAAGCATATATCTCAAAACCATCCTCTCCTGTGTAACCGGTACGGCTGACAATGACACGTCCTCCTTCTTCGTCCTCCGCATCGAGGAAAGTATAGAACGACAAGTCCCTCACCTCCTCAATCCCAAGAAGGTCAACCACCGTCTGTTCCGACTCAGGACCCTGCACAGCAATCTGCCCCCATCTGTCGGACTGGTTGTCTATGACCACGTTGAAGCCGTCAGAATGTTCCCTGATCCACAGATAATCCTTATCTATGTTGGAGGCATTCACAACCAGGAGAAAGTGGTCGGCCTCGAATTCCCTGTAAACAAGAAGGTCGTCCACCACACCGCCGTCGGGATAGCACATCATCCCGTACAGGATTCCGCCCTCCTGAAGCACGGAAACATCATTGGTGAAAATATGATTGACAAACTTGAGAGCATCGGGGCCGGATATGAATATCTCCCCCATATGGGAAACGTCGAACACACCCACCTCGTTGCGTACTGAATTGTGTTCATCAATGATGCCGCTGTACTGGATAGGCATATCAAAACCCGCAAAAGGACTCATCTTGGCACCAAGCTCGATATGTGAGTTATGCAGACAAGTCTGTTTCAAATCATCAGTCATCCGTTATGTGAATTATTATGTGAGATTCACTTATCGCAGAAGAAGTTCAAGGTCTTTCTTCAGAACCATCTTCGAGTCCATCATCTTCACTTTCTGGATGAGTCTGAACTGGTTGCCGGGAGACAGGTAAACCTTGTCCTCGTGCTTGCCCTTGCGCCACCACTTGTAGAAGCCGACAGGATCGTTCTCGAAAGGTATCTGCGCAAGAATGCCGGTACTGTAGCCGGGATAATCGATGACCAGCCTGAGGCCCATAAATTTTTTGTAGTAGTCTGGGTCGGCCCTGCGCAGTTTGCTGACAAGAGGGTTGAGAACCTCCATAGTATCGACCTGGAGAATCTTTTCGCGGACTATCATCTTATGAATTCTGACGGGATCCAAATTAATCCACACACCCAAACGAAAAGTCTTGATACCCTCCTCTGTGTCGAGGGAGAGTTCATCCATAGACAGATAAATCTTGGTAGAATCAAGCGGTGCTACAGCTTCAGGCATCTCTATGTACAGTTCGGTTATCCTTCAGTCATTTCTTGATGATGCAAAATTAGCCATTTTTTCTTTCCTGTCAAAAAAACTATCAACCAGATTGACAAAGTGAAGCGGAAAAGAACAAATCCAGATTGATGGGCTGGTATATTTGAGGATGCTTTCGGCTTTGAAGAAAGATTTGCTAAATTTGCGGGACAAAAGAAAAGAATATGTTTGAAAATCTGTCAGAACGTCTGGAAAGATCCTTCAAGATATTGAAGGGTGAAGGAAAGATTACCGAAATAAACGTAGCGGAAACACTCAAGGACATACGCCGGGCTCTGCTCGATGCCGACGTGAGCTACAAGGTTGCCAAGGATTTCTGTGACCGTGTCAAGACCACTGCTATGGGGGCGAACGTCCTCACCGCCGTCAAGCCCCAGCAGATGATGGTGAAGATAGTCCACGACGAACTGGCGGCATTTATGGGCTCTGAACACAGCGAAATCAATGTCAAGGGCTCCCCTGCCGTCATTCTCGTTGCCGGACTCAACGGATCCGGAAAGACCACCTTCTCCGGCAAGCTGGCCAAATACCTCAAAAGTAAGAAAGGTATGAAAGTTATGCTGGCCGCCTGCGACACTTTCCGTCCCGCCGCAATCGAACAGCTGAAAACTCTCGGAGCCCAGATAGATGTTCCCGTTTTCTCTATGGATGGCGAGCAGAACCCTGTCAAGGTGGCTCTGGCAGCAATAGGGCAGGCTCGGACTGATGGAATGAGCGCAGTAATATTGGATACAGCCGGACGGCTTACAGTGGACCGCGAGCTTATGGAGGAGATATCCACTCTGCACAAGGCCGTCAAACCGTCGGAAAGCCTCTTCGTTGTGGATGCGATGACAGGACAGGATGCAGTTGAATCAGCCAAAGCCTTCAACGAAGCCATCGACTATGACGGAGTGGTGCTGAGCAAGATGGACGGAGATACCCGCGGCGGTGCTGCACTGTCGGTGAGGGCAGTCACCGGCAAACCCGTCAAGTTCGTATCCAACGGTGAGAAGATGGATGCCCTCGACCTTTTCCATCCGGCCAGAATTGCCGACAGGATTCTCGGAATGGGAGACGTAGTGTCCCTCGTGGAGAAGGCACAGGAGCAATATGACGAAAGCCAGGCCAGGGCACTGAAGAAAAAGATTGCCCGGAATCAATTTACTTTCAACGAATTCTACGAACAACTCAAACAAGTTCAGAAGATGGGGAACCTGAAGGATCTGGCCGGAATGCTCCCCGGTATGGACAAGGCAATGAAAGACATCGATATTCCCGATGACGCATTCAAGCCCACCGAGGCCATCATACAGTCGATGACACCATTCGAGAAAGAGCATCCTGATTGTCTCAACGGTTCCCGCCGCAGACGCATCGCGGATGGGTCCGGCACATCCCTTGCGGATGTCAATAAACTCATCAAACAGTTCGAACAGAGCCGCAAGATGATGAAGATGGCCGTTGACGGTTCTCTTGCAGCACGGCTCAAGAATTTGAGATAGCCTGACTTTTTTTTCAGCTATTGTAAAGAGAATAAAAAAAGTGAGTATTCTTTTGGAAAAAGGAATACTCTTTTTATATTTGCAGTGTAATATTAAACTAATACACTATTAAGATGATTAAGATTCTCAATCTTGGGTTCAGTTACGGGACGGTTCCTGTACTGAGCGACATCACAATGAATCTGGAAGAGGGGAAGATTTACGGGCTCCTCGGCGAGAATGGTGTCGGCAAAACCACTTTGCTCACATTGCTTTGCGGCCTGAAAAAACCTAAAGAAGGTGAGATTGTCACTGACGGACAGCGGCCTTTCGACAGAAATCCGGATTTTCTCGCCAATCAGTTCTATCTCCCCGACGAAGTGTTTCCGGTGAACGAAAAGGCATCACGCTGGGCTGCCACACTCGGAAAATTCAGACCTGAATACAGTCAGGAGAAATTCGAGGAGATAATGCGGCTCTTCGAAAATGATTCACAGAAGAAAATGAACAAGATGTCGTGCGGGCAACTCAAGAAGACCTACATCTCTTTCAGTCTTGCCTGCAATGCCAAATATCTCTTTATGGATGAACCCACCAACGGTCTGGACATCCCCGGCAAGGCTCAGTTCAGGAGCGCCGTGATGAAATACAGCGCAGAGGATTCAGTCATCGTCATCTCCACACATCAGGTACGTGACCTCGAGACCATTATTGACCCTATCATCATTCTGGACAGAAACGAAGTGCTGCTGAATGCCAGCCTCCAGTCCATCAGTGAAAAATTCTACTTCGACTACGGCTCTGCTCTGCGCACGGACAGCCTGTATTCCGAGCGTCTGCCGGGAGGATTCATTCAGGTTTGCCCCAACCTCAATGGTCAGGAGAGCAAGGTGAACATCGAGGCGCTTTTCAATACAGCGCATCTGCACAAGGACATAGTAAAAGAAATAATCAAATAAGCTAATAGAATAGTATGAACAAGGTATTCAATTTCAAAAGGTTCGGCAATTATCTCCTGTACAGCCTCCGAGATGCAGAAAAAAAGTACCTGCTGACTTTTCTGATAGCAAGTCTCTGTCCTGTCATCTTCTATTTCTTTTATCAGTGTTTCAATATGCTGATTGAAAAGGAATTTGGAAAAGAATTTGGAACGTTGCAGATTGTTTCGTTCATCACATCAATACTCATTTTACTGTTCTCTTTTCCATCAAAACTCTTCGGAACAGTCACTGAGAAAAAAGCAGGAGCCGAATGGCTTATGCTGCCGGCATCCGGATTCGAGAAATGGCTGTCAATGATTCTGATGTGTACGGTGATTATGCCTTTGGGGTGTGGTATTTTGCTGTTCGGCTCCGATGCCCTGCTCAGCCTCATTCCGGAATACGGGCCGTCCCCAATGTTCTCCAGAATCTCGTTATGGTTCGAAGACCAGAAAAACTTGACTAATACTGTAATAGTATATCCCTGGAACCTTCTCTATGCTGAATGGTGTGAGAAAGCATTATTATTCACGCTGGGGGCCACCATATTCAAGAAAGCAAAAACAGCAAAGACATTTCTATGCTATCTTGCCATATCTCTCGTACTGGTGTTGCTTCTAGTAGCGTTGTTGTCTAACAATTCAGCCTATCGCAATATTGGTGATATTATCGATCCCCATCCCGGCATACTCAATCTGTTTATTAACATCAAGGTATTTCTACCAATAGCAATACTGGCCGGCGCACTTTTCGTCAGAATCAAGACAATCAAATTATGATGGAATTCGATGATAACAAACCCATATACATCCAGATTGCTGACAATATCTGCGAACGCATACTGGAAGGGCAATACAAGGCCGGAGACAGAATATCTTCTGTCAGAGAGTGGGGGGCAACAATAGGCGTGAATCCCAACACAGTGGCCAGAAGCTATGAACTCCTTGCTGAAAGAGGTGTGATAGAAAACAGCCGGGGTATAGGTTTTTTCATAACCCGGACAGCTACCGAACGAATCAAAGAGTTCGAGAGGAAGGTCTTTTTGGAAAACGAGCTTCCTTCCCTCATACGCAAAGCCGAACTACTGGAAATCAATCTTAAAGAACATATCAAATGAAAACAAAGATACTGCTGCTCGCAGCCATTGTCTGCTCCCTGTCATCCTGCAAATTCCTCATCTTCAAACCGGACAAAGACTCAACAGTGGCAATACTCGAACATACACTCGTCGAGAAAGAATACGATGTGGACGCCTTTGATTCCATTGAACTCAACGGAGGGTTCCAAATCTATTACTCCTCCGGAGGAGACAGCATCAAAATCAGCGCCCCAGAAATCATTATCGACTCCATCGAGATAAAGACAGAAAACAACACCTTGAGTATCAAGTACAAAGACGGTACCAGCATTCAATATCCAAACGATGTCAAGATATTCGTGAAATCGAACAAACTCAATACCCTGAATGTAACGGGAGCCTGCTTCTTCCAGGCAGCAAATGGAATCTCTTCCGACATTTTCAATGCCTGCGTAATCGGCAAAGGGAATATACGCATTGACGGACTTGTTGCCGATACAGTTTCCATCAAAGCAGACGGTTCTGCCAGAGCCGATATCAACAAACTTCAATGCACCGGAATCAGTGCTGTGATCAACGGTGCCGGATCCATAACATTAGGAGGAAAAGCCGAAAGCGCAAAACTGACAATCAACGGAGCAGGAGTAGTTGATGTCAGGAAATTAGACTGCGAGAATATCAGCAGTTCCGTTAACGGAGCAGGAAAGATCAAACAATAGGAAGGCCGCGCTTTCTATTCCTGCTTGAACAATCTCTCCATATCCTCTTCAAGCAGAGGATGTACGACAGACTCCGGAACGAATTTCCAGGACCCGATTACAGAAGGGTCGGAAACAAGTTCCGGAGTCACTGTTCCGTTACCGGTGAAATAATCGCAAACCATAGTCCTTATTGCCGGATATCTGGCCAGCACACGGCCCTCTCCCTCCATATCTTTGATTCCTGCTCCAAGAGGAACAAGATTGCCGCCACCGCTGGAACGATAGGAGGTCATAGCCACATTGTAAAACAGATCTTCGCTGAAAGCATCTCCAGAAGCTAGGGATTCAATCTTCACCCTGTTTCCATAAGGTGCGGTCACATCGACAGTATAAACGATGCCGGCCGCTGAGTCGAAGTTGTAACTGCGGCCGATAAAAGACCATCGGGTACTGCCGGAACGCGGATCGGGACGATTCTGAATACGCAGGATATGTTTTCCGGGAGTCTGTATCCATCCGTCGTAAGAGAACTCCAGATAATCCTTGATTTCCTTTCCTGTCATCTTGACCACAAACAGTTCGTTTTCGTAAGGATAAATCTTGAACATATCGTTGAACACGACAGTCCCCTCCTCTATTGATCCGCGGGAGGACAGTGGCGCAGCAAAGGATATCTGAGCCTCAGGCACACTGAGTTGTACTGTGTGCAGAAAATTGATGTAGTTGCACATCCCGGCGAAGGCATCGGGTATGTTCATCGTCATAGAAAGTTCACCCACAGGCTTCACTGTGAACTCCCTCACCGCCTCGAAATCCGCCTCAAAGGCTTTCTCCATTTTTTCGTCAACCTTGCTGCGATCCATAGGTACTGTGCAGGCAGTGGCAAGAGTGTGCCCGTCCTGATTTGAGACAGTGACCAGACCTACGTTCGCGGCCTTGGTACCGGCATTTACCATCACGATGCCGTCTTTCTGCTCAGAATACGGCTGATGATCGTGGGCAGTCACAAGCACATCCACTCCCTTGAGGCTATTGAAGAGATCACGTCCTTGACTTTCAAGTACTTCGCCGGTCCCTTCGCCGGTCCCGGAATGAACCACCACAACCACAAGGTCCGGTTTCTCGGCAGCCACAGCCCTGTCCACTCCCTGTTGAACGAAAGGCAGCAGGGACTCGAATCCGATTCCGTACCACAGACTCTCGTTAAGCCAGGCCTTGATATTTGCATTTCCATAGCCGAGAACCAGGATTTTTCTGCCGGCACGTCTGAATGTTGCATATTCCCGGAAATAGCAGCTCCCGTCTGTCTTGAGATAATTGCCGGCAAGCATAGGAATTCCTCTCGCCTCAAGTTGCGACGCCACCTTGTCATAGACAGGATGACCGGTCTCCATCTCGTGATTGCCGACCACCACGGCATCATAGCCCATATAGGATAAAAGCCTTGGGTGCAGATGCTCCCCTACCGTATCCACATAGTTGAAATAATAGGACGCATTGTCGCCCTGGATATTGTCCCCGGCATCAAGAAGCAACACGTTTCGCTTCCCGACTGCCCGTCTGAGGCTATCGACATAACGGCTGACAGACATCAGGCTGCTTTGGGGACCGTTGTCTCCGACATAAGGTTTGTCAAACCAGGCTCCGTGAACATCGCCGGTAGTGACAATGTAAAGGGTCTCATTGGAGGAACAGGATGATAACAGGGACAGAGATAGGGACAGAGACAAGAACAGAGTCAGCACTGACACCGGAACAATACGTATACTTTTCATAATGACGGCAAATGTAGTGAAAAATAATCTTTGTATTTTTGTATCTAATGAAAAAAATAGAAGCGACTGAATTAAGTGAAACAAAAGTTGGTAAAGACAGGCGAAAGTAATATGAAACTGTATACAGAAGTAGAGGTCCCCCCGCTGCCGGTCAGTATTGGATTGAAAGACAAGATAATGGTACTCGGTAGTTGTTTTGCCGACAACATAGGGGCAAAAATGACTGCAGCTGGCTTCGATGTATGTGTGAATCCATTCGGGACCCTGTACAATCCAGCTTCTCTGGCATCTGCACTGCAACGGCTTGAGAGTGCAATCCCTTTCGGCCCGGAGGACTGTGTCGGGATGGGAGCTGGAGCCGGGTTGGTATGTTCCTTCCACCATCATACTTCTTTTGCGGCAAAGACAGCTGATGAATTTCTTTCAGGAGCCAACTCGTCCCTGTCCGAATCTGTCACTTTCTGGAGGGAATGCAACAAGGTGATTGTGACGGCTGGCACCGCAATGGTATGGAAGCATAACGGAAATGTGGTTTCCAACTGCCTCAAGCGTCCGGCCGGCGAATTCACCCACGAACTTTTGTCCGTGGACGAGACCGCTGACTGTTTTGAAGGGATAATGACTATGTGTGGAAAACGCGGATGCATTTTCACAGTATCCCCTATCCGGCATCTGTCGCTCGGTGCGCATTGCAATACGATTTCCAAGGCAACCCTGCAAATAGGTCTGGAGAAGGCCCTGTCAATGGATGACAAAGATGGTGGAGTCTGCTATTTCCCGGCCTACGAGATTATGAATGACGAACTGCGCGACTACCGTTTCTATGCCGAAGACCTGTGCCACCCTTCAACTACTGCCGTGGAATACCTTTGGGAGAGATTCATAAGGGTGGCCGTCCCGGAATCTGAGCACTTGACAATCAAGGCAAACGAAAAGGCGGCACGCCGTCTGTCGCACCGCCCCCTGCATTGAAAGGAGAAAACTACTCCTCAGGTTTCATCGTCGTATAGACATTGGTCACGTCCTCGTCATCTTCGAGAAGGCCTATAAGCTTTTCGAGAGTCGAACGCTGTTCAGGGGTGACTTCCTTGAGTTCAACATTGGGGATACGTTCAAAGCCTCCGGACACAAGTTCGAAGCCATTGTCCTCTATATATTTCTGAACCGCTCCGTAGGAAGTGTAATCGCCGTAAATCACAACCACGGGGAATTCGCTGCCGTCCTTGGTCTGTTCCACATCCTCGAAAAGTTCATCCACACCGAAATCAATCATCTCGAGTTCCATTTCCTCGAGGTCCATAGCATCGGTCTTCTTGAAACGGAAAACGCACTTGTGGTCAAACATAAAGCCCACTGAACCGCTTGTACCGAGACTTCCGCCGCACTTGGTGAAATAACTGCGGACATTGGCAACGGTGCGGGTGTTGTTGTCGGTCGCTGTCTCCACGAGATATGCTATGCCGAAAGGGCCGTATCCTTCGAAAACAACTTCCTTGAAATCACCTTGCTTGCTCTCCGTGGCTTTCTTGATGGCACGTTCAATGTTTTCCTTGGGCATCTGCTCGGTGCGGGCTTCTGCCATAAGGGCGCGAAGACGGGGGTTTCCGGTGACATCAGGACCTCCCTGTTTCACAGCAATGGTTATTTCCTTGCCTAGTTTGGTGAAGGTGCGGGCCATATGCCCCCATCTCTTCATCTTGCGTTCCTTGCGGAATTCAAAAGCTCTTCCCATATTATTCGGATACTCTGGCGATGTATTTGCTGATGTCGTAAGCCTCCACAGATGCAGAATACCGGTCCTGTATGGTCTTGTAGCATTCGAGAGCCTTTTCTTTCTTACCCATAGCCTCATAGGCGAGTCCTTCCTTGAGAAGATAGGTCGCTGCGAGAAGGTTGTCACCGTTCGCCTTAACGGCATCGGCAAAGCACTTGACAGCAGAATCGTAGTCATCCAGAGCTACATAGGCATCTCCCTTGCAAGCCTCGGCACGACCGGCGAGAATTGGCTCCTTCCCCTTGTATTTATTGAGGTAGGAAAGCGCAGCCTCGTTGTCACCGAGTTGGAGCTCGCAGATTCCGGCATAGAGATACACAGCCTTTCCGGCTTTGGCACCGTACTCGTCTATTATCTGGGCGAAACCGGGAATGTTGCCGTCTCCGTTGAGGGCAAGCTCAAATTCCTGATTCTGGAAATTCTGTTCAGCAGGAAAAGCCTGTTCCATAGCCTCCTGACACTGGGGTGTGTAGATGAATTTGCCATATGCAAGAACTGCGGCACCGACCACAAGAATGGCCAGAAGGACTGTCCATATCGTCTTGCCGTAATTCTTGAAAAACTGTTCTGTCTTGGATACGGTAGCCTCTATGTTTTCCTGGCGGACCGCTTCCTTTTCTTTGGTGTTGATTTTGTTGGCCATATCGTTTATATTTTCGTTCCTGATCGTTTATATTGTCGTTTCTGTCAAATCCATACCCATTTGTATGCAGTACACACTCTTGAATAATGCTTTCAAAGTATACTCACAAGAGTATGCTCATAAAGTATGCCCTCAAAAGAGCCGCAAATTTACAAAAATTAGTTTAACTTTACAATAACGGCCATAGTGCGGAAATAAAGTAAATAGCAGTATTTTTGTTGGGTTATGGCCGTTCTGAAGAAAATATTCATAAACAACTTCCGGAACATTGAGCTCCAGGAACTCGAGTTCTCTCCAAACGTAAACTGCATCAGCGGCGGCAACGGAGAGGGAAAAACCAATCTTCTGGACGCCATCTGGTACCTGTCGATGACCAAAAGTGCATTCAGCAGCGGCGACAGATACAATTTCCGGCACGGATGCCGATCATTTGCAATAGGCGGGGTCTGCCTGATGCCATCGGGTATTGAAACCCGTTTCAGCATAGAGGTGGGTGAAGGCGAAAAAAGGCTCAGAAAGGATGAAAAGCCTGTATCGAAGATATCATCCCACATCGGAGAATTGCCCATTGTAACGGTCTCTCCCTCCGACACCACACTGGTGAGCGAATCCGGCGAGGAGCGGCGTCGCTTCGTGAACTCCGTTCTTTCTCAGATGGACAGGGAGTATCTTGACGGGATGCAGCAGTACAACAGGCTTCTCCTCCACCGCAACAGGCTTCTGAGGGATGGAACTCCGGACTCTGGTCTTTTGGAAGTTTTCGATGAGTCGCTCGCAATCTCAGCTGCACCTCTGTCCGAGCGCAGGCTGAATTTCTGCTCCAACCTCACACCTCTGATCGAAGACTACTACAGGAAAATTTCGGGAGGAGGCGAGAGTGTCGGGATTGAATACAGATCGGATTTGCTCAAGGGAAACCTGAAGGATACTCTTTATGCCGGCAGGGAAAGGGATATTCAGCTCGGGTACACCGGAGCAGGGCTCCAGAGAGACGACTTCATATTCACGCTGGACGGACATCCCATACGCAGATACGGATCGCAGGGACAGCAGAAATCCTTCCTCGTGGCCCTTAAGTTCGCCCAGTACGAACTGATGAAGGACAGTTGCGGCTCACCCCCTATGCTGCTGCTCGACGACCTGTTCGACAAGCTGGATATGGACCGAGTGGCCAATCTTCTCAAAATGGTGTCGGGAAAGGAATTCGGACAGATTTTTTTAAGTGACTCCAACAAAGTGAGAATCAGAGGTATAGTGGATTCAATCACAGAGGATAGATCATATTTCGAGGCGAGAGGGGGCGTCTTTACGGCACTGTGAGCAGAATTGAAAGGAAGACGGTGATAAGCATCGGTGATTTGATGAAACTCTTCATAAAAGAGAACAGGCTCACAGGGGGAATCAACACCCGTTGCGTGTATTCTGCCTGGGACGAGGCTTCCGGGGCCGGCAAATACACTGTCCGACGTTTTTTCAGAAACGGCAGACTCTATGTAACTATGAGTTCTTCCGTTGTAAGAAGCCAACTCCAGTTTCAGAAAACCGCCCTGCTTGAGAAAATGCGCAAGATACTCTCGACCGACATAATCTACGACACATCCGATCCGTCAAACGGCCGTCTGGAAGACTTGATAATCAAATGAGGGCTGAAAATTGTCAATAATGCTGAAAATTGCTAACAACAACGTGCGCGACAGACTCAAGATAGTGATAGACAGCGAGATTCCTTTCACAAGGGGTCAATTTGAAAACTATGGGGACGTGCTCTACCGCCGCGGGGAGGAGATATCCCCTGCCGACGTAGCTGATGCCGACGCATTGCTAATCAGCATCAGGACAAGATGCAACGCCTCACTGCTTGATGGCAGCCGGGTGAGGATGATAGCCACTGCCAACATTGGCACCGACCACATAGATATGGACTGGTGCCGGGACAAAGGGATTTTTGTCCAGAACGCCGCCGGCTGCAACGCCGGTGGAGTGATGAACTACGTAATGTCGGCTCTTTTCGGAATAGCGTCGCGCAAGAGCATCTCCCTTGCCGGGGCCACTTTCGGCATCATCGGTGCCGGCAGCAGCGGAAGTCTTGTGGGACGAACCGCGTGTCGGCTTGGATTCAAGGTGCTATATTACGACCCTCTGCGGGCCAGGCTCGAAGGCGGCACCGATTTCTGCAGTCTCGAGCATCTTCTGGATAATTCGGACATAGTATCACTGCACCTGCCATTGAACAAAGAAACGGCAGGGATGGCAGACAGGGATTTCTTTCGCAGGATGAAGTCAGGAGCCTTCTTCATTAATTCGGCGAGAGGAGAAATTGTGGACGAAGAAGCACTGCTGGAGGCTGCACCCAGATTCGGAGCCGTCATTCTGGACACCTGGTGCGGGGAGCCCTGCATCAACCGGAGTCTGATTGATGCGGTCGCCATAGCAACACCACACGTGGCCGGTTATTCGCTGCAGAGCAAAGCATACGCATCCGCCTACGCCGTAAGGGCCGTGGCCCGTTTTTTCGGTCTGGAAGGTCTCACCGCTTTCCTTCCTCCGTTCGACGACTCCCAGAAGGCTGTACTGATTGACATCCGGGGCAAGTCTCAGGGGGAGATAGCCTCGGCGATACAATACAACTATCCGATATTCACTGATGACTTTCTGTTCAGGATGTCCCCGGGAGATTTCACCCGGCTCAGGACAGAATACCGCTACAGGAGAGAGTTCTATTTCGAATGATTCACTGAGTGAAACGTAATAAATCAGACAGTATGGATTGGCGAATATTTATGAGGACTTTTTTGCGCTTACGATATAATGAACAATATAATAAACAATAAGATGAACGATAAGATGAACGATAAGATGAACAATCAAATGAACGATAAGATGAACAATAAGACAATGACTGCTCAGATAGAGCGCTTCCGCACAGGATTCCCTTGGCTGGAGATAGTGTCGGCCGCCACTCCGGGACACGGTATAGAGATTCTCCCGGAGGACAGCCAGAAAGAAGCCGCCGCCTGCCTCGACGTGGCCGAAGTGGACGGAAAATGCAAGTTTGTCCCAGCATCAGGGGCAGCCTCCAGAATGTTCAAGGACATCTTTGCTGGAGAGAAGATGACCAATGACGCAGTACGGACTTTGGCTGACAATCTTGAAAAATTCGCTTTCTACAACGAGAAACTGTTCGGGAACAAACCGCACGACCCTCAGGAAACAGCACATCTGCTTCTAAGCAAGGACGGTCTTGACTATGGTTCCAAGCCAAAAGGAGTACTTGATTTTCATCGCTATCCCAATGAGACCCGCACTGCAATAGCCGAGCATTTGGTCGAAGGACAGGACTATATGAGAAATAATGACGGAAGCGTAAGAATCACAGTTACAATCTCCCCC
The DNA here is from genome assembly GCA_002315815.1 of Bacteroidales bacterium UBA1725. Classification (GTDB taxonomy): domain Bacteria; phylum Bacteroidota; class Bacteroidia; order Bacteroidales; family UBA932; genus Cryptobacteroides. The sequence goes on from DCIN01000027.1 coordinate 75,800, forward strand.
GAGCACGAAGCCCTGTTCGGAGCCGCGGTGGACGAAGTACGCGAGCGCTTCGAGAAGCGCTACGGAGTCAAGTACGATATCCGCTTCACCTTTCAGGACAAGAACACGGACACTCTGGCCGTCACTCCGGACAACAAGCCTTTCCTTAAGGACGACGGCAGTCTGCTGACCCGTCCGGCCGGACACGGTGCGTTGATTCACAATCTGAATGAAGTTCAGGAGGAACTGGTGTCCATCAAGAATATAGACAACGTCTGCGTAGAGAGCCTCCAATCCCTGGGAAGCTGGTGGAAGAAAGTGCTGATGGGTCGAGCCATACAGCTCAGAGACAAAATCTTCGCCTACATCTACGCATTGGAACAAATTGCTTCTTCTGAAATCATCAACCCAGCATCGGATTTCCTTCAGGCATACCTTCCGGTTCAGGAAGATGTTTGGGCTGATGACGAGGTGCAGAATCTGTGCAACGAAATTGAGGAGTTCCTGCGGGATGAGCTTTGCATCCAGATGCCCCCGGCCAGAAACTGCAAGGACAGGGCTCTGGCCCTAAAAGCCAAACTCGACAGGCCAATAAGGGTCTGCGGTATGGTCAGGAATCAGGGAGAACCTGGAGGAGGCCCTTTCATAGTGAGAGCGAAAGACGGAAGCACCTCCCTTCAAATACTCGAAAGCGTACAGATAAATCCCAATGATTCACAAGCAGTTATGGCTCTCAAGGGAGCAACCCACTTCAATCCTGTCGACATTGTGTGCTGTCTGAAGAACTGGAAAGGGGAGAAATTCAACCTTCCCGACTATGTGGATGAAGAGACAGGTTTCATCAGTTCCAAAAGTTATCAGGGACGAGAACTCAAGGCCTTGGAACTTCCCGGACTGTGGAACGGATCAATGTCTGACTGGAACACTCTTTTCGTTGAAGTGCCGGTCGAAACTTTCAACCCGGTTAAAACCGTCCTTGACCTTCTCCGTCCCGCCCACCTGAATAATAATTCACTTTGATTCTTTTTTTTGAATTGAACCAAACAGAAGAAACCTTAATATGAAAATCACACTGATTGGAGCCGGCAACATCGGAGGAGCCACGGCAATCGGACTCTCATCCACACCGGGAACGCAGATTACTGTTACAGCAGCTCATCCCAAAACCCTCAGTCGCTTTGTGGGCAGCTCCATTGCCACTTCTCTTGACAATGTGGCCGCAGTAAGAGATGCCGACATAGTGATTGTCGCACTCAAACCGATGACAGTAAGAGGAGTTATGGATGAGATTCGGCAAACGCTGAATCCTCTCCGCCAGATAGTCGTGTCAATGGTCCCGGGCATCCGCTCCGAAGAATTGTCATCGATGCTTCCCAAGAATATGCCTTTAGCCTACGTAATTCCCAACACTGCTATTGAAGTCAGTGAGAGTATGACCTTCATATCTCCCATAACCACCACTCCCTCACAGACGGCAATACTTGAGCAGCTGTTTTCCGGTTCCGGAAAGGTAATGACAGTGAGCGAAAACCTCCTTGCAGCAGGTACTGCCCTGGCATCCTGTGGAATAGCCTATGCTCTCCGTTACATAAGGGCTGCATCGGAAGGCGGAATTGAACTTGGATTCCTTGCCTCCGATGCCCAGAAAATTGTCGGACAGACAGTACTGGGAGCTGCGACGCTGTTGTCGGCACACGGCACTCATCCGGAAACGGAAATCGACAGAGTCACAACTCCGGCCGGTATGACAATCAGGGGTCTGAACGCAATGGAGCAATGCGGATTCACCAACGCCGTAATCAGCGGTCTGACGGCCATCGTAAAACACTTGGATAACTGAGTGAAGCGGAAAAAATGGATGAATCCGAAAAAAATGTTTATCTTTACACTCGATAGATGCTATTGCATCTGTCATAACAAATGCGGCTGTCATCAGTACTATTTTGTCAAATAATTAACAGTTTATTATATGTCTGACGAACTACAGGCCGCCCCCGACAAATTGCAGGAACTGACCGACAAACTCTATAACGAGGGTCTGTCGAGGGGACGGGAGGAAGGAGAACGTTTTCTTGCAAAGGCCAAGGAAAATGCGGCGAGGATTATAACCAGGGCATCGGAAGAGGCAGCAGCCCTCAGGGCGCAGGCAGAAAAAGATGCTGCAGCAGCAAGAGAAAAGGCGGAAGCCGATATCAGAATGGCCTCGGCACAATGCATTCAAGCCACAAAAAAAGACATTGAGAACTTGCTGGTGAACCGAATCAGCAGGGAGAATGTAAAATCTGCGCTTGCAGACACTGACCTTATGAAGAAAATGATTCTGGCTGTTTCTTCTGCTTTCTCGGCAAGCGAAGGAAAGGACATTTCGCTCCTTCTGCCCCAGAGTCTCAAAGACAATCTCGAAGAATGGGTGGCTTCGGAACTGGCCGGGCGTCTGGAAACCGGCGTGGAGGCATCTTTTTCAAAGAAGGTCGGCGGAGGTTTCGCAATAGGTCCCAGAGACGGAAGTTGGTTCATCAGCCTGACTGACGAAACCTTCGTAAAAATAATTTCCGAATATATCAGACCAGCTACCAGAAAGCTTCTTTTCGGGGAATAATACAATTACGGTGAACAACTACGAGTATATCATCGCCGGTCTTCCATTATGCAGACTCGATACTGAGAAGAACGGGGGACTTGATTCCACCGCTGTAATCGAAGACATCAGGACGATGTGCGGAGACAGGGACAGGAGCACTCTCGATTTCCTACTCGACGGCTTTGTGCCTGACAATCTCCTCCCGGATTTTTATCTCAGGGCTGAAGCGCACAGTGAAGCTTTCATCCGGGATTATTTCCGCTTCGACAGGAATGTTCGCAACGCCAAGGTCAGATTTCTGAACAAGGCAGTCGGAAGGCCGGAGGGGCAGGATGTAATGATTCTGTCCAGAGAAGAAGGGACAGACCCGGAGGTGGAGGAAGTCTTTGAAGAAGCACAGAAGACGGCAGCCGCACTTGCGGAAAAGAAATTGCTGGACAGGGAGAGGGCTCTGGACAGTTTGTATTGGGACAAGGTGGAGGAGATGGTGATGATGGAAGTATTCTCGCTTCCCGTCATTCTGGCATTCGTCGTGAAACTGAAAATCAGCGAAAGATGGATGATTCTGGATCCTGAAAGGGGTAAGGAACTGCTGCGCCAGCTTGTGGAAGAAATCAGAAAAACCAAGGAAGAAATATGAAGAGCACAGGAAAGGTATGCGGAATTGTCTCCAATCTGGTCACAGTGCAGATCTATGGTCCAGTTTCTGAGAACGAGCTCTGTTACATCAAGCTTGACGGGACGGACCTGCTCGCAGAGGTTATCAAGGTCAATGGAGACAAAGCATCCGTGCAGGTGTTTGAAAGCACACGCGGTCTCAAGAACGGAGACAATGTGGAGTTTCTCGGCAAGATGCTCGAAGCCACGCTGGGTCCCGGTCTTCTGAGCAGCGTTTATGACGGACTTCAGAACAATCTTGCCACTATGACCGGAGTGTTTCTCAAACGTGGGGAATACACGGATCCTATCGATCACAGCAAGATATGGGATTTCAAACCTCTCGCCTCTCCCGGAGACGAGGTGGAGGCGGCAGGATGGCTGGGGGAGGTGACCGAAGGCTGGCTGCCGCACAAGATAATGGTTCCGTTCAGCTTCAGGGGACAATACACTGTCAAGGAAGTGGCACCTGAGGGTTCCTATTCCGTGGATCAGGTCATTGCAGTGCTCGTGGACGGCAATGGCGTCGAGCATAATGTGACAATGCTCCAGAAATGGCCTGTGAAGCTGGCTGTGAAGGCCTACAGGGAGAAGCCGCGTCCGTGCAGGATAATGGAGACAGGAGTGAGAGTGATAGACAGTTTCGACCCCATTGCGGAAGGTGGAACCGGATTCATCCCCGGTCCATTCGGTTGCGGAAAGACCGTTCTGCAACACGCGATTGCAAAGCAGGGCGAGGCCGATGTGATAGTAATGGCGGCCTGCGGAGAGCGAGCTAACGAAGTCGTTGAAATTTTTACGGAATTCCCCGAACTGATTGATCCTCATACAGGTCGTTATCTGATGGAAAGGACTACAATCATCTGCAACACCTCAAATATGCCTGTCGCCGCCCGCGAAGCATCCGTATATACAGCGATGACAATATGCGAGTATTACAGGGCAATGGGTCTGCGATGCCTGTTGCTGGCCGACTCCACATCCCGATGGGCCCAGGCACTACGCGAGATGAGCAACCGTATGGAGGAACTCCCTGGAGCCGACGCTTTTCCGGTAGACCTGTCCTCAATCATCTCCAATTTCTACTCACGTGCCGGATTGGTTGTCCTTAACAACGGCAACACCGGATCCGTCACCTTCATCGGGACTGTCTCCCCAGCCGGAGGAAACCTCAAGGAACCTGTGACAGAATCCACCAAGAAGGCAGCAAGATGCTTCTACGCTCTTGAGCAGAACCGCGCCGACCAGAAGCGCTATCCTGCGGTCAATCCAATTGAATCCTACTCCAAGTATCTTGAATACCCGGAAATTAAGGAATATCTGGACAGGACAGTTATGAAGGGATGGGTGAATATGGTGGCAAAGGCCAAGAACTATGTCCGCAAGGGCAAGGAAATGAGTGAACAGATTAATATTCTGGGTGACGACGGGGTACCTATGAGTTACCACGAGAGTTTCTGGAAGTCGGAGCTCATCGATTTCGCCTTCCTCCAGCAGGACGCTTTCGACAGGGTGGACGCAATCTGCCCCATCGGAAGACAGAAGTATATGCTCGGTCTCATTCTGGATATTTGTGACAAGCATTTCAGTTTCGAGTCATTCGAGGTCTGCCGCAGTTGGTTCAAGGAGGTGATAAACGTTCTTCGCCAGATGAACTATTGTGAATTCGAGTCCTCAGATTTTCTGAAATACAAAGGACAACTCGACAATCTTCTTGCAGAAAATGGCAACTAAAGCATTTCAGAGGACTTATACTCAATTGCAGTCCATCACGAAGGCCACGGTGTCGCTCAAGGCATCGGGGGTATCAAATGACGAACTCGCCACTGTGGACGGCAAACTCGCCCAAGTGGTAAAGACAAAGGGTGACAATGTCACATTGCAGGTATTCTCAGGTACGGAGGGTATCCCGACTGACTCCGAAGTCACCTTCCTCGGCACTCCCCCGACACTAAAGGTCAGCGATGAACTTGCCGGCCGATTCTTCAATGCATACGGCAAGCCCATTGACGGAGGTCCGGAGATTGAAGGAGAAGAACGCGAGGTCGGAGGTCCATCCGTCAACCCATTCAGGCGGCGTCAGCCATCCGAGATTATACCTACCGGCATCGCCGGCATAGATCTTAACAACACACTTGTCTCCGGGCAGAAGATACCATTCTTCGCCGATCCTGACCAACCCTACAATCAGGTTATGGCCGATGTGGCGATGCGTGCAGACGTGGACAAGATTATTCTGGGAGGTATGGGGCTTTCCAATGACGATTATCTATTCTTCCGTCACGAATTCGAATCCGCAGGTGCTCTGGACAAGATTGTATGCTTCATCAACACCACGGAGAATCCACCGGTGGAACGGCTTCTGATTCCGGATATGGCTCTTGCCGCTGCCGAGTATTTCGCTGTGGACAAGAACGAGAAAGTACTTGTGCTGCTTACTGATATGACACTCTATGCGGATGCTCTCTCAATTGTAAGCAACCGTATGGACCAGATTCCATCCAAGGACTCGATGCCCGGGTCGCTGTACTCCGATCTGGCGAAGATATACGAAAAGGCCGTGCAACTCCCCGAAGGAGGGTCCATCACCATCATCGCAGTCACGACCCTCAATGACGGAGACATCACTCACGCCATACCCGATAACACAGGTTACATCACTGAAGGACAGCTGTTCCTGCGCGCTGACTCCGACTCTGGAAAGGTAATTGTGGATCCTTTCAGGTCACTCAGCCGCTTGAAACAGCTCGTACAGGGAAAGAAAACAAGGGAAGACCACTCCCAGGTTATGAATGCCGGAGTACGGCTATATGCCGACGCCCAGAACGCCAAGACCAAACTCGAGAACGGCTTCGATTTGTCAGACTATGACCTGCGCTGCCTTGACTATGCGAAGGAATATGCCACCAGACTTCTCTCCATTGATGTCAATATCAATACCGAAGAGATGCTGGATACAGCGTGGGAGATATTCGGCAAGCACTTCTCAACTGCCGAAACCGGAATCAAACAGCAGTTCATAGACAAATACTGGAAAGCCTGATGGCAATCAAATACCAATACAACAAGACATCTCTGACGAACATAGGCAAACAGCTCAAAGTCCGCCAGAACGCCCTCCCGACCTTAAAGAACAAGGAAGCCGCACTGAGGGTGAGCGTTCTTGTTGCCAAAGGGGAGGCAGAAAGTCTTAAGGCCGATTTGGACAGAACTATGAAAGAGTACGACTATCTCTCCGCCCTATGGAATGAATTCGAACCATGTCTGATATCCATCAGGGATATCCGCCTCCGAACGATAAAGACAGCCGGAGTCAAGGTCCCTTCACTTGAAGCCATCGATTATCACATCAAGCCATTCAACGCGTTCGTCAAACCTGCGTGGTACGCAGACGGAATAAGGATACTTCAGCAGCTCACCAAATTAGGAATCAACTCGGAGATTGCCGAGGAGAGACGCCGAATACTGGAATTCAACCGAAAGAAGACCACCCAGAAAGTCAATCTGTACGAGAAAGTGCAGATACCCGGTTACCGGGAGGCCATCAGAAAAATCAAGAGATTTATGGAGGATGAGGAAAACCTTTCCAAAGCATCATCCAAGATAGTGAAAACCAGACACTCACTGGAAGAGGAGGAAGAGTCGTGATAAGCAGGATGACAAAATACTCCTTCATTCTTCTAAGGAAGGACAGGGAAGTGTTTCTGCGGAAAGTTCAGGAACTTGGTGTGATGGACGTATCACGTTCATCAAAGTCCATTGACAGCACTTCCGAAAGGATGTTCCTGGAGATAGAAAGCATACGCAAGCACATCTCCGACATCAAGTCCGGTCACGATCACCATCTTAATGAACTTTCAGCAAAGTGCGCAGCTCTGCGCAGGCAGGTGGAGGAACTTGAACCTTGGGGGGTGTTCGACAAGAACAAACTGGAATCAATCGGGATCCCGGTCCACTATCTTGTTGCTCCTTCCAGAAAATTCTCCTCCGGGTGGAAAAACGAGTTTCCTATGGAGATTGCCGGGGAATGTGACGGGAATGTATATTTCGTGGTTCTCGGTGAGATGCCGGCAATACCTGAGGCAAAGGAATGTGTATTGCCGGACATCAGCTTGAATGTTCTCAGAAAGCAACTTGAGAATGCGGAACAGGACGAAAGCAGATACAGAAGAATACTTGGAGACTGCCGCAACGACATACCAAAGCTTCAGGCCAAAATAGACAGACTCAGTTCTGAACTTGACCTGTATCTTGCCAACGGATCGGCCAAAGAAGTTGCAGACTGTCATCTGCTTGTGTTTCAGGGCTTCGCCCCCGAAGAAGAGAAGAACAGAATTCGTTGTGAGCTGGATAAAATGGACCTTGTATATCTGGCAAGTCCGGCAAGCGTGGAGGACAATCCCCCGATCAGACTTCAGAACAACCGCTTCATAAAGCAGTTCGAGGTACTTACATCGATGTACGGGCTTCCCGTTTACAACGAGTTTGATCCAACAGTGTTCCTGAGCATTTTCTTCTTGCTGTTCTTTGCAATGTGTATGGGAGACGCCGGATACGGACTGATGCTCATCGGGATAGGTCTCCTGCTGAAGGGAAAGAAAGTCGGGCTGGCAAAACTCTGGAGTCTGATAGTGACCCTCGGGGCAGGCACTTTCGTAATCGGTATCGTGATGGGGGGCTTTTTCGGGATGGATCTCAGCACTATGGCATTTGTCCCCGACGGGTTGAAGAAGATAATGATTACCGGAGACATCAGCATAGGCGGCAGCACATACGCCAAACAGATGGTACTCGCATTGGCAATCGGCATCCTGCACATCTGTCTTGCACTGATAATGAAAACAATATGGGCCCTACGCAACAACGGATTAAGTAACAGTCTCGGGACCTGTGGCTGGACCCTTCTCATTATCGGAAGCATAATCACACTTGGAGTCGGACTGCCGGGACTGATATCGGAGACAGCGATGAAATTGATTCTCATCACTATAGCAGCGGTATCCGCTCTCGGAATCTATTTTTTCAACAAACCCGGAAGGAACCCGCTTCTCAATCTGGGTTCAGGCTTGTGGGACACCTACAACACAGCATCCGGTCTTATGGGAGATGTCCTGAGTTACATACGTCTCTACGCTCTGGGCTTGTCTGGAGGGATGCTCGGAGCCACATTCAACCAGATTGCCGGGATGGTTTTGGGAACCAATCCAAGCTGGCAGTGGCTTCCCTTCATTGTCATCATAATCATCGGTCACGCCCTGAACATCGCAATGAGTTGTCTGGGAGCGTTTGTGCACCCTCTTCGACTCAATTTCGTTGAATTCTTCAAGAATTCGGATTACAAGGGACGTGGCAGAGAGTACAGGGCTCTCAAATGATTATTATTCAATAACAATGACTGTACTTCAGTAATAATGACTGTACTTCAATAATAATTGCAAATACTGATAAAATAATAAACAGATAAAAAAAATAAACAGATGTTGAATTTAGTTCTTGGTTATCTAGGTCTGGGGCTTATGCTGGCCTTGGCAGGAATCGGTTCGTCCATAGGGACAACAATAGCCGGCAATGCGGCTGAAGGAGCACTCAAGAAGAGTCCGGAAAATTCATCCACCTATATGATTTTGTCCGCTCTTCCGGCCACACAGGGACTCTACGGCTTTCTGGCGTTCATTCTGTGGTTGGGCAAGGATTTCGCTGCCAACGGAGTGATGTATTTCGGAGTAGGAGTAAGCGTCGGACTCGTCTGTATGATTTCCGCCATACGTCAAGGTCAGGTCTGTGCGAACGGTATCATCGGAGTGAGTCAGGGTCATAATGTAATGACCAACACTATGATTTATGCAGCACTTCCCGAATTCTACGCCATCCTCGCGCTCATCGCCTCAATAATGCTGGGATAACAGGGCGCTTTGTGCGCTTACAGAGTCTTTGTGTGCTTGGATATTCACTAACGCTTGGGAATGAGGAGTTTCTGTCCAGGACGGATACTGCTCGATCCCAAGTTGTTTGCCTGTTTGATATTCTCGGCACTTACTCCCGGGTAAAGCTTGGCAATATCATATAGCGTATCTCCCTTCTTTACCGTATAATAATTGTCAGATGACGCAGACGATGAAGATGTAGACGAAGAGGAGGCCGCAGACGCAGACGTAGATATAGACGTAGAGGAAGAGGAAGAGGAAGAGGAAGCAGTTGTTGTTTTGTCAACCGGATAATAGCCGTTCTTATAGATATATAGTGTCTTGCCAGCACGTATATTGCTGGACTTGAGATTGTTCCATTTCTTTAGATTCGTTACGCTGACACCGTAGCGCAAAGCAATGCGCCCAAGATTATCTCCTTCCTTTATCTTATAGGCTATTCGCTGTGTGGTTTTTCGGGCATCGGCGGCTTTCTGCACTTCCTCCGTCATCAGTTGGCTCAACCTGTGGGTATAGAGAGAATCCTGATTGGCATCCATAAAGGAGGCGGACCAGTTGTATGGGAGTTTGAGCACACATACGTCATCCTGTTTGCCGGGAACTATGTCGTGAATGAATTCGGGATTGAGATTGCGGAGATCATCCATAGGAACGCCAACAATTTCGTTAATCTGACTGAAATGTAGTTTGCGGCGTATCTCAAAAGTATCAGACCTGGCCGGCATCCCAACATCTGCTGGCCGGAGTCCGCATTCCTTGTAATAGGTCATAGCATACATAGCCCCCACAAAAGCAGGCATATAACCTCTGGTTTCCCGAGGAAGATACGGGTAGATTGACCAAAAGTCGCGTCTGCCACCGGCGCGCCGTATGGCTTTGGATACATTCCCGGCTCCGCAATTGTATGAGCTGATGGCAAGGCTCCAGTCTCCGAACACCTGATAGGAATCCCTGAGATAACGGGCGGCCGCATCTACAGCCTTCTCCACATCAAGCCTCTCATCCACAAAGGAGTCCACGTGCAGACCGTAAATTTTGGCAGTATTGTACATAAACTGCCACATACCTCTGGCTCCGGCTCTCGATGTTGCCACGGGATTGAGCATAGACTCAATAATGGCCATATACTTGAGTTCCTGCGGAAGTCCATACTTGAGAAAGGCGGCTTCGAAAATCGGAAAATAGTAGTTGCTGTATCCCAAGGCACTTTCCATAGCCTCTTTCCTCTTCTCCGAGTACAGAAGTATGTAATTCCTGACAGTAGAATTGTATGGAAGGGTTATGAATGAATTCATATCATTGAGACGGCGTATGAACACGGAATCGGGCACATCGGAATTGAAACGCACAGAATCCATATTGAAATCGTGAATGACATCGAAATCGGCAAGCCTGCTCTGCTCGTACCAAAGTCCGACAAGACTATCAGTCACTTCAATAGTGTAATCGGATATCCCGGTCCCAATTCCGGCTCCAATTCCGGCTCCAATTCCAACTCCATTTCCAACTCCATTTCCTGTTTCGGAACCGGATTTGTCATTCCCCTCCATCAGAGTCAATACAGCTTCATCATTAAAATCGACGAGGGAAACAAGGCTGTCAACAACAGCTTGAAGAGAATCAATTCTTGCCAGCAGGACTGCATTTTGGGAAATCGTCTGCCTGTATCTGGCAAATGGGTTAAAAGTCTGGGAATATGATAATGTTAATGTACTTGCGGAAAGAAACAGAAGAAGAGAAATATATAATCGTTTCATTTCAAAAGAGTCTGCATTTTCGTTTCAGAATGAGAAACCAAACTTGAGCCCGACTGCATCCGGAACTGCCGGAGAAAAGCCAGAGGGTCTGTCCATTGAAATAACAGTAGGTTCAATATTGAATGACAAATTTGTGTCTGTATCAAAATTATGCATATAGGCGAATACATTGGCATCAATGATCTGAAGAAGATAGATGCCTAAAACTGCAAACAGGGAATAGTCCCTCCACCTTCTGTAAGTATTCCGATAATACCTGGCCTGCTCAGCCGTAATCGGACCTGAATATGACAGCGGGTCTGCAATTGCCTCATCGTATATTCTCTGGTAACGGTCGAAATTGGCACTGAAATCGGAATAAAGATGGATGGCGAAGCCCATACCGCCCAGATAGATGGGAAGTTTCCACCATTCGTTGTTGTATATCTGTCCCAACCCCGGCAGGATAATGGACAGGACGGTTGCCTTGCCGGGATGGGGGAAATCACTTGGCTTATAGTTGAGAACACCGTCCATCAGCGAACCCCAATAGAATACGCCTGCCCCTATGAAGAAATACTTGGCCACATCGTTACGACCGGTACTGTTGAAATAGATACCTCCGGCAAGTCCTGCTCCGATACCGCCATAAACAATGGGGAGTTTCCAGTTCTGACCGTTATATATCTGCTGGCCTCCGACAAATACCATAGAACCGGCGAAGGATGTTCCTATCTTGAGAGTGTTTTCGTGCCTCAAGCCTCCAAAATACTCCTTGAACGAGAACAGCACATCGGTCGTGTCCTTTTTGTTTTTTTTCTTGGCCGCAGCCATAGACTCCTGACTGTTGTACTGCTGAGTGAATGCCTCACTCCTGAACTGTGCCGCAGATGGGAAGGCACAAAAAACGGACAGCACGAACAATGCCGCAAAGACTGCTGATTTTCTGGAGTTGGTGAACATCTAACCAGAACATTACTCCTGTTCGGAACTTACTGGCTGTTCGAAGGCCCGAAGCAGAGCTGAAACCTCTTCGTCCGATTCGAAGCGGATGGTGAGAGTACCTTTGCCGGACGCATTCCTGTGTACGCTTACTTCGTTGCTGAAAAAACGTCCGAACTCCCGGCATACTCGGCAGTATTCCTCAGGAAGAGGTGACGGCTCCGTAACTTTGGGACTGCGCTTCGCCTTGACCGGCTTTGAATTTGTCATCTCTCTTACCAAAGATTCCAGTTCACGTACGGAAAGACCGTCCTTCACCGTGAGGTCGCAGAGCTGTTCCTGGGCTGCAGGGTCCTCCACGCCCAGAATCGCCTTGGCGTGTCCGGTGGAAAGAAGTCCGACTTTGATGTCGTGCTGGACCTTGGCGGGGAGTTTCAGAAGACGGAGAATATTGGCCACGGTAGCCCGTTTCTTCCCCACCCTGTCCGCCATCTCATCCTGAGTCAGCGAGCATTCGTCAATGAGCCTTCGGTAACTCAAAGCAAGTTCGATAGGATCAAGGTTCTCCCTTTGGACATTCTCGACTATTGCCATCTCCAGCATTCCCTGGTCATCAGCATCACGCACATACGCGGGGATAGTCGTCATCCCGGCCATAGAGCAGGCCTTGAACCTACGCTCACCGCTGATTATCTGGAAACGGCCTTCATCCAAACGCCTCACAGTGATGGGTTGGATGAGTCCCAGCACCTTTATCGATTCCGCCAGCTCCTCCAGAGCAGTCTGATCAAAGGAAAGACGGGGTTGGAAAGGGTTGGGCTGCACCATCCCGATGGGGATTCTGAGAATGTCGGCGGAATTGTCCCGTACCCGGTTCCCTACAAGTTCCTTATTGACATATCCGACAGGTTTACGGAATTGGTTCTGATCAGGGACATCCCCAAGCAGAGCACTCAGGCCCTTGCCCAGTCCGCGAGGTTCTTTACTCATATTGATTCTCCGTTATGCTCCAGGACTTCCCTGGCAAGATTCAGATAGTTGGTTGAGCCATTGCACATCACGTCATAGAGAATGATGGGTTTGCCGTGCGAGGGGGCTTCGCTCAAACGTATATTCCTCTGTATGATGGTATTGAACACCATTTCCTTAAAATGCTCACGAAGTTCTACGACAACCTGCGGATGCACCTTGGTGCGACCGTCATACATTGTCACCACGAAGCCCTCAATTGCAAGGTCGGGGTTAACCCCTCCCTGAACGAGCCTTATGGTCCGTAGCAGTTTCCCCAAACCCTCGAGCGCAAAAAACTCCGGCTGCACCGGAATGATGACCGAATCGGCAGCTGTAAGCGAGTTGATTGTTATGAGGCCCAGAGACGGTGAGCAGTCTATGATAATATAGTCATATTTGTTTCTTATTGGGGCTATGGCCATTTTGAGTATGGATTCGCGATCCTCGAACTTGAGGAGCTCGACCTCCGCCCCAACAAGATTGATATGTGAGGGAACCATCTGAAGACGTGAAACTTCCGTCTGAATCAGCGCGTCCTCGATGGAAATCTGGCCGATAAGCACCTCGTAAAGAGTACGCTGCTGTTCATCGTCCGGCGAGAAATTGAGTCCCGAAGTAGTGTTGGCCTGCGGGTCTGCATCTATAATAAGCACATTTTTCTCCAGCACTGCAAGAGATGCGGCGAGATTGATGGCTGTGGTGGTCTTCCCCACCCCACCTTTCTGATTGGCAATCGCTATGACTTTTCCCATACTTGTACTTGTTGTGTAAGGCTACAAAATTAAGAAATATTTCCTACTTTTGCACTATGCAAGAGCTCAAGACTGAATGGTGTTTTATCGTCAATCCCAGAGCGGGATCGGGAAAAACAATGTCCGAATGGGTTCCCGCCGAGAAAAAACTCACCAGGCTGGGCATTCCATATATCACTGAATTCACAGATTACAAGAGGCACGCGCTGTCGCTGGCATACAACGCCGCCGCGGACGGATTCCGGAAGATAATGGCGGTGGGAGGTGATGGTTCTCTGCACGAAGTATTCAACGGTGTGCTGAAATGGTGCGATGACAGTTCGACAGATCCCGGAGAATTCATATTGGGAGTTGTGCCGATAGGTTCGGGCAACGACTGGATTAAGAGTCTTGGTGTGCCTCACGACACCTCCGAAGTGATAGATCTTCTGGCAAGGGAATCCTACGGAAGAATAGATATCATCAAGGTGAAAAGCGTTGGCGGAAAAATACGCTACATCGCCAACGGATTCGGGATAGGTTTCGATTCACACGTTTGCAAGAGAGTCAATATGCTCAAAGAGAGCGGATTCCGGAGCAAGGCCATATATCTGAACGCACTCCGTCACACTATCCTGCACCTCAAACCGATCAATATCAGAGTGGATGTGGACGGCAAGGAGTTCTTCAAGGGGGCTGCATATTCCGCTGCGATAGGCAACGGAAGATTCAGCGGAAGCGGAATGCGACAAGTTCCTCTGGCCCGAATGGATGACTCCATAATTGACATAATGATAGTGCCGCAGATACCAATCACTCAAATATTCAGACAGATTCCCAGACTGTTCAACGGCACAGTCCACGAATCCAGAGAAATCCTGTACACCCGGGGAAAATCCATAGACATCATCCCGCTGGACTCCCAATCGCAGGACATCATCGAGATAGACGGTGAGATTGAAGGCCGTCTGCCTGTGGCAGTTGAGGTGACCGGTCAGACTATCAACGTCATCAAAGGCTGAGACGCCTTCCAGACGATTCCGACAGTTCAGTCATTTCTGACAATTCTGACAATTCCGACAGTTCGGACAGTTCAAGTAGTTCGGGAAGTTCAGGAAGTTCAAGTAGTTCAAGAAATTCGGGAAGTCCGGAAATAATAAAGTACGGACTGTCTCAAAGTTTGAAGGTCCTGACGGCGACGAACGCTATTCGATTGAAGGCAAGAGCGAACGCCGCTCCGATAATGAAACCGACCATAACGTCACCAAAGAAATGCTTTCCAACGAATACCCTGCTGATGCCCACGAGAACGGCCCAGATAATGACCGGAATTGAGTAGCCCCTGTATCTCAGCCTCTTGTCGAACTTGAGTCCCAGACTGGAGCACACTGCGAAACCCATCGCATTGGCTGCGTGGGCGGAATAAAAGCCGAACAGATTGCCCTTCCATTCCAGTACTCGCAATCCACCGTCCAGCATCTTCAAATCCCAGCAAGGTCTGAGTCTTGCAACGGTCTCCTTGGTAAAGTTGGCGAACTGGTCACAGCAGAATATGGTAAGCACGCAGGAAAGGATGACTATGCCTCCTTTCTTCCAACCAAGACGGTGCAGCACATACAGAATCACCAGAAAATACATTGGAAACCAGACATATTTATTGGAGAACAACTGCCATACGGCATCGGTGAAGGAACTGCAAAGAAACCCGTTGATAGAAAGGGTTACCGACTGGTCCAGATGATGAAGATATTGAAGAATTGTCATTTATTATTTCATTTCTGAAGTGATTTCCAAAGCTCTTCCTTGAGTTTGTCAAGATTGTCTCCCGTAGCGGACGAAATGAAAACGTGAGGTATCTTCCTGGGAAGGCGACGCGCCAGAGATGCAGTTGTATTCTTGTCAGCCAGATCGCATTTGGTCACTGCCAGTACGCGCTGCTTGTCCAGAAGCTCAGGATTGTACAATTTGAGTTCAGCCAGCAGTGTCCTGTAGTCCGCCGCTATGTCATTGCTCTCCACGCTTACCATAAAAAGAAGAACTGAATTGCGTTCTATGTGCCTGAGGAAACGCAACCCTATCCCCTTCCCCTCGTGAGCGCCCTCGATTATTCCGGGGATATCGGCCATCACGAAAGACCGTCCGTCGTGCCAGTTCACGATGCCCAGATTGGGTTCAAGAGTAGTGAAGGCATAATCGGCAATCTTGGGCTTTGCGGCGGTAACTGCGCTTAAAAGAGTGGATTTGCCGGCATTGGGAAATCCGACCAGGCCAACATCAGCAAGCAATTTGAGTTCAAGAATGAACCATCCCTCCTCTCCATCTTCTCCAGGCTGGGAATAACGGGGCGTACGGTTGGTTGGGGTCTTGAAATGGTCATTTCCCCAACCGCCTCGACCTCCCTTGCAGAGTATCCTTTCCGATCCTGGTTCCACCATCTCGAAAAGTATCTCCTCGCTTTCTCCGTCCTTGATCACAGTTCCCACAGGTACATCAAGATAAATGTCGGTTCCGTTGGCTCCGTGCTGCAAGGCAGCTCCCCCCTTGCCACCGTCATCAGCCTTCACGTGCTTGCGGTATTTCAGGTGAATCAAAGTCCAGAACTGGGGATTGGCTCTTAGGATGACGTGACCGCCACGACCGCCGTCACCACCGTCGGGACCACCCTTTGGTATATATTTGGCACGGTGCAGGTGCATCGCCCCGCCTCCGCCGTGTCCCGAGGCACAATAAATCTTTACGTAGTCTATGAAATTGCTGTCTGCCATAAATACCTTAAATTCAAATGTTTGGAAATCTCAAGAACTGCGAAAGCAACGAAATGGCAAGAAAATGGCGACAAAAATTGCAGAAGTAACCATAGTCACACATTGCCAACCTTCTTCGCAGATTTCAATGAACTTTCCAATTGATGACTCAATACTAAGCCATAATTATGCAAATATAGCGATTCTTTTCCATGTGGAAGATAAATCAACAGACAACGGATCAATCTTTATTTGTTACTTGGACCAACCTATCACTCTTTTATATGCAATAAATGTTTTGCATATCGCACTATCCCATCTTGAAGTTTTTGAATTGCAGGCTGATTAATTACTCCCCCTTCCTCAATATCATCAAAAGCTGTCTTTATAACATTGTCAAGTTCATCAGAACGTTGTTTGCAAATACCAGCATCTATGGTATTATCATATGCTATTTTTGCATTTCTATAGAAACAGTCCGTATATGGGGCATAATTAATAAATTTTTCCAATGTCATCTCTAAACTTATTTTCTTATCTACTTCATTGTGGGACATAACATCATGTGCATATGTATCAGTAAAAGACTCACCTTGATAGTGGTCGGATAATAGTATTACACATGAGAAACATCCAAGATATACTACATAAGCAAATAATGTCTCCGATTTCTCGTCACCGACAATGTGGACAATATTCAGCACCTCATTTTTCACAAATTCAAAAGGAGACTTATCGGGATAGTACATTTTTACAATGCTCATTTCCTCTTTTCCAAGAATATAATCAAGCAGTTGAACAATATGTTTTCTTTCATGCTTCTTATAAGCGTAATAGTCAAGAGCCGTTTTTACCACCGAACGGAATGCTAATTTTCCACCCCAATTGACATTGTATGATATAGTGTCATCCAAATATGTCGTTTTTCTTTGAAAACCCATAAGAATCTTCTCGACATCAATAGAATAGTCAGGGTGTTCTTTTTTAAATTTCCAAAGAGCGGCTCTAGCTTGACTAACATCCGCTACTTCAATGTGCATTTCCCCTGACTTAGAATCAAATTCTACAATAGGCTCTCCTAATGTCGGTTTTCCACCATCTAAAATCTCATATTTTTGCCCTTTTGACCCTTTTGCGGGAATTGCTGGCGTTTTTCCATTGTCACGCTTTACCCCTAAATGGTTGGCAATGGGCCTAAGTTGTAATGCAAGTTCATTATCTGGTGCAGAACCCATTTCCCCATTACACTTCGAGCACATTATTTCTGATGATTTCAATTTACCGCCAACAGAATTTAGGATAATGTGTTCTTTTGATCTGTTTGCACTAGTAATCACATCATTACAAACGAAGCATCTGCTTTCTGGCATAATTATTCGGCTCTAAATACTAAATAACATTCTGAAATATAGGTGTCTTCTATACAATTATTATCGCGCTTCTACATTCTCCTACAAATTTATCAAAACAAACCGGAAGCGCAAATGTGCTTCCGGGAAATCAATGATTGATATAATAAGTGCCAATATCATCAAGCAAGTATGCCCTCAAGGAGGACATCGCCTGACTTCTCACCGGTAGTGGTGTTGACGTAGAAGTACTTGAAGAACTATGTATTTCTCGGGGTAGTTCTTGGACTCCAGTTGGAGTCTATGTTGATTTTTCTATGGATTATTTGTTATAGACCAAAAGAGTCCTTCAATGATTCCAGCGTATTTTGACCAACAGTATATGCATAGCATGCAACGGGAATAAATTGTAATTTGCCGAATGGCATTTCTTTCATTCCAGTTTCAGTTTTTGTCGTTACCATTGCATAATCTATGGCATTTTTTCCCATATAAGACTCTAACGAATCAAGTTCTCCAGGATTATGGAAAAACCTATCCGTCCACTTTACTTCAACTGCCCAATCGGGTTTAAGTTTAGCTGAATTGATACCAACAATATCAACCTCGCCCTGATCTTTTCTGCTATTTTTCCAATTTGCATAACTGATGTTTGCGCCAGAACGAGGAATCCACTGTGCAAATACTGCAGTCTCAACCATATCACCAATCTCCTCATCAGTTTCCTTTATTGGTTGGAAAAGCGCGCAACGAAGCGATGGATTGGTAAGATATATCTTGAAACTTGTTTCTCTCTGATAATTTTTCGCAGTATCATCAGTTCTATGAATTACTTTTATCAAAAATGCCGCTTCAAGGTAATCGATATACTTTCTGAGAAGATCTTTTCTAACCCCTGATTCTTGAGATAATTTCTCATAGGAGAACTGTTTCCCGGAATGATAGGCAATCATTGTAAACAGTGAGTTCAACTCTTGAACATCCGGTATTCCGTATATGCTCGGCAAATCCCGCAATAATACTTTATCTATAATGTCATGCCTGATAAACTGTCCCGGGTCTTCTCTGATTGTCTCAGAAAATACAACTTCCGGGTAACCACCATAGTTAATATAATCAATGAACAATTCATTAAACTTATTGATATCTATCGCACTATTGCACGGGATTTCTTTTTCGTGCCATATTATTGTAGAATCATTAATCAAATATTGGAAGCCTCTGATATGTATATACTCGTAAAATGTCAAAGGTGGAAGATTGAAATCCGTAAATCTGCCGGCTCCACTTTCGTTACTTTTCTTTTTAAGCTCAGCTGCCGCAGAACCGGAAGCAATAAATTTGATGTTCCTATATGTGTCCACAAGTGACTTCAAATTTACTTCCCAGTCTTTCAGATACTGAATCTCATCAAACAGAACATAATAAGTGGAATTGTCCGAATCTTTTTTTCCAAGTGCCTGTTTTGCAAGATTAAACAACTGCTCGAGATAGATCTTGTTGTATATCGGAGTTTCGACAGAAATATATATGATATTTTGAGCAGGAACACCATCTTCAATCAGCCTTTGAACTGTATGAAACAACATTACCGTTTTACCAACACGCCTCGGCCCCATTAAGATTAGAGCACGTCTAATGCTGAAATCACGAACAAGAGGATAGAAAATATCAAGATACAGACGAGGTGTCATATCTTTATAAAACTGTGGTATGTTATTTTCGACCCACCAAGGATTGTCAATTCTCAATCTGCCAATAATTTGCTTTTCGAGTAGTTCAGTGTATTCCATCATTAAGACTAATTTTTACAAATATAGCAATATTTGCAATTTAAACCTTAGAAAATTTGTCTATTTTTCATAATGCAATAAGATTAAGGTGATAATCTGCACCTTAAAACACAGAAATAAACCTATATTATAAATTAATATGCAACAGATAACTACGTGTATATCAGGTCTTTTGAATGCAATTTATTATTAAGCAAAAATTCAGCACCTTAATATGCATCGATAAATGTTTGGTATAGAGGTCTGCTTTATCTCTCCCCAGGTAAGTTTGAACAGATCTGAATGTCGAAGTCCGCTGAAGCAGCATAACAGGAAGGCCTGCTTGATATCATTGTTGGGGGCGTATGGCGTGTCGATTATTTTCTTGACCTCGTCGAGGGTGAGATAGCAGCGGGTTGACTCTTTGGCGCGAGGTTTGAGCTTGTGGTCAATGTCTTTGCCGGGATTCAACAATTATCCCAAATATTGTCCAGACGATTTCCTGCGATAACCATTAAATGGGTTCAGGTGCAAAACCCTGTGTTTTTTGATGTATTCCGGGAACGTTTTCTGCATTTTTGTTCTAATTTGCACATTTTGACCTCATTTGGGAACGCTGGAGGCCTGTTTCGTTCCCATTTGCTCATTTGTGCTCCATTTTGGGAACGTTTCGGGTCCGTTTTGCTCCCGAATAACAGAGAGCGGAATCAGCGGCGGCCGCCTATGCCGGCGATTCCGTGGATGACGGCAGGCACGAGGTATTCGAGTGCCGCCCGCCTATTCTGGATAAACCCTGTTAAATGTTTGAACCGGTTTTCTTGCAGGAGCGCTGAAATCATACAGTGTGTGAAGCCTCACATTGTCTAAAGC
>DCIN01000055.1 GCA_002315815.1 Bacteroidales bacterium UBA1725
TTTCAATAAATTAAATAGGGGGGGGCAAAATGAGGTAGAATGGAAGAAGTTGGGAGAGGTGGCAGATTTGCTGTCTGGCTTTCCTTTTGACAGCACTCAATTCACAGATTGTGGCATTAGATTGATGAGAGGTGTCAATATTAAGAGAGGACTGCTGTGCTTTAATGATACTGATGACAGATACTGGAAAAGTGTTGAGGGGTTGGAGAAATACATTGTTAATGAGAATGATATTGTAATCTCTATGGATGGTTCATTGGTGGGTAAAAGTTTTGGTATGGTCAAGAAAGAGAACCTTCCTCTATTACTTGTTCAGAGAGTTGCAAGAATTAGAACATCTGGCTGCAACACCAATTTCATATACCACTGCATTAAGAATTGGTTCCCTGAATATGTTGAAAAAAAGAAAACACAAGGAGCCATTCCTCATATTAGTATGAAGGACATTGCAAACTTCTCCATTCCCATTCCTTCTTTGGAAGAACAAGAGAGAATTGCATCCATTCTTGACAGATTTGACACCTTAACCAATGACCTTGCAGCAGGTCTCCCGGCAGAGATTGAGAAAAGGAGACAACAATATGAATATTACAGAGATAAGTTACTGACCTTCAAAAGATATGGAAGTAGACAAAACTAACGGAAGCCACCTGCGGCAAAACAGATGGCTTCCGGACGGATGGAATTGGAGTGCTACTCAATTACCGTTTCCGATAGTGAGCTTTAACATAAGTTTTTCTGCCATTAATCACTCGGAAATGACCTCTGACAAGAATGGCTTTGTGGGACTCCTCCTCGCAGACTACTGTAAGGCGCTTCCCAGTGCTTGTAATAGAGAAATTTATTTTCATAATATAAATGTTTGACAAAGTGGAAGCAAGGAGCGGCTTTAATAGTTCATCATCCGCCAAGTGTCAAAAAAACAGAGTACCTATTTAAAAAAATAAATACTCTGTTAAAACAAGCACTGGGAGTCTTGCCACCTCCTCAATACTGAAAATAAAAATCTCTGATGCAAAAGTAATGATATTTTTTCACATCGCAACAAGCAAACAGATAATATGTCCCAATACAATATCATAGCTGAAAGTTCAGAATACACTGTGGTCTCAGAGTATGAGCATACAGTGGGTACTTCTGACGCATACCAGAGTGAGGCAGATCTTGAAAAAGAGTTCATCCACTTTCTGGGAGAGCAGGGGTATGAGTACCTGAACATCCATACAGAGGCAGACCTTGTTTCCAATCTGAGAAGACAGCTGGAAAAACTCAACTCATACACCTTCACAGAGGGTGAGTGGGAGCACTTCTTCAATGAGAATCTGGCAAACAAGAATGATGATATTGCAGCAAAGACAACAAAGATACAGGAGGACTACATACAGGTTCTCAAAAGGGATACAGGAGAGAGTCAGAACATATACCTGATAGACAAGAACAATATCCACAACAACAGCTGTCAGGTCATAAACCAGTATGTCGGGACTCTTGGCAGTTATGACACCAGATATGACGTCACCATCCTTGTCAATGGACTTCCCCTTGTGCATATAGAACTCAAAAGAAGGGGTGTGGGGCTCAAAGAGGCATTCAACCAAATCAACAGATACCAAAGGGACAGTTTCTGGGCAGGTTGTGGTCTGTATGAGTATGTGCAGATATTTGTCATCTCCAATGGCACCAACACCAAGTACTACTCCAACTCCACCAGATTCAACCACATCAAAGAACAGGAACTTGGTGGCAGGAACAGGTCCAGAAAGACCAGCAACTCCTTTGAGTTCTCATCCTTCTGGGCAGATTCCAACAACAAGACCATCACTGACCTGCTGGACTTCACAAAGACTTTCTTTTCAAAGCATACGCTGCTGAATATTCTCACCAGATACTGTGTCTTCACCTCAGAGAAGATGCTGATGGTGATGAGGCCATACCAGATAGCAGCAACAGAGAGAATCATCCAGAGAATCAATGTAGCCAACAACTACAAACAGTATGGTTCAATCAAGGGAGGAGGTTACATCTGGCACACCACAGGTTCGGGAAAGACCCTCACTTCCTTCAAGACTGCACAGCTCTCATCCAGACTTCCATACATAGACAAGGTGCTCTTTGTGGTGGACAGGAAAGACCTTGACTATCAGACTATGAAGGAGTACAACAGGTTTGAGGAGGGTGCGGCGGATGGAAACACCTCCACATCAGTACTCCAAAGACAACTGGAAAACAAGGACGAGAAAGGAAACAATCACGATTACAGAATCGTTGTCACCACCATCCAGAAACTCTCAATATTTGTCCGGAAGAACAAGAATCACGCGGTCTTCCAACAGAGGGTGGTCATCATCTTTGATGAGTGTCACAGAAGCAACTTTGGAGAGATGCATACTGCAATCACCAGAAACTTCAAGAAATACAATCTCTTCGGATTCACAGGTACTCCAATCTTTGCACAGAATGCAGGTACAGGTGGAAAACTTCACTTGAAGACCACCCGGCAGGCATTTGGCGACAAGCTCCACAGCTACACCATTGTGGATGCAATCAATGATGAGAATGTACTTCCCTTCAGAATTGATTGTGTCAACACCATCAGGGAGAGAGATGGCATCCTGGACAAACAGATATCGGCAATTGACAGGGAGAAGGCGATGGCATCACCCCAGAGGGTGTCCCAGGTGGTGAAATACATCCTTGATCACTTTGACCAGAAGACCAAGAGAAGTTCATTTTACTCTTTCAGGGTACTGGATGACATACACAAGGTGGCATCTGCAAAGAAAGGGGCAGAGGTTTCCGAGCACAGGACAGAACAGAAGTTGTATGGTTTCAATGCGATGTTTGCAGTAGCATCCATCCCGATGGCAAAGGCATACTACATTGAATTCAAGAGACAGCAGTCGTCTCTACCGGAAGCAGAGAGATTGAAGATTGCAACCATTTTCAGTTATGGGGTAAATGAGGAGGAAACAGACGGCATCCTGCCGGAAGAGAATCCGGAAAGCACCACAGGGCTTGACCAGCAGTCAAGGGACTTCCTTGAAGGAGCGATCATGGACTACAACCATTTGTTCTCAACCAACTATGACACATCTTCAGACAAGTTTCAGAACTACTATAAGGATGTCTCGCTCAGGGTGAAGAACAAGCAGGTGGATATTCTGATTGTGGTGGGTATGTTCCTGACTGGTTTTGATGCAACCACACTGAACACCCTGTTTGTAGACAAGAACCTCAAGCAGCACGGACTGATTCAGGCATTCTCCAGAACCAACAGAATCCTGAACTCTGCAAAGGCCTTTGGTAACATAGTTTGTTTCAGAGACTTGCAACAGGAGACAGATGATGCAATCGCCCTCTTCGGGGACAAGGATGCAAGTTCCATCGTCATACTCAAGGACTTCCTGTCATACTACAATGGTTATGACACAGAGAAGGGCAAGCACTGTTATGGTTACAAGGAACTGGTGGAGCAACTCCTGAATGAATTTCCGGAAGGACAAGCGATATCGGGTGAAGAAGCTGAGAGGAGGTTCATCGGACTCTATGGAAGCCTTCTGAAATCCATCAACATACTTTCCACCTTTGACCAGTTTGAGGGGCAGGAAATCCTCACAGACAGGCAAATCCAGAACTTCCAGAGCAACTACCTTGACCTCCGGGAAAAATGGAGAAGGAGAAAATCCGGTGACAAGGAGGATATAAATGATGATCTTGTATTTGAGACAGAGCTTATCAGACAGGTTGAAATCAATATGGACTACATCCTTCTTCTTGTTCAGAAATACCACGACACCAACTGCACCAACAAGGAGATTCTGGTCAGCATCACCAAGGCAATTGGTTCCAGTATGCAGCTCAGAAGTAAGAAGGAACTCATTGAGTCATTCATAAGCAGTGTCAGTGCAAGTGCTGATATGGATCAGAGCTGGAGAGATTATGTTCGGGAACAGAAGGCGGAGGACCTGAAAGAACTCATTGAGAGTGAGAACCTGAAACCCGAAGAAACCGTCAGGTTCATTGAGAGCAGTTTCAGGGACGGTCAGGTCAGAACCACAGGCACAGACATAGACAAGATTCTTCCACCTATGTCAAGATTTGATGGAGGGAGCAGACAGGAGAAGAAAAATTCTGTAATTGAGAAAATACAGAGCTTCTTTGAAAGATATTTTGGATTATGAGAGAGATATTCCGGATGATAAGACTGCGTTAGTTATTAACAAATCGTGTCGTTTTCCGTCTATTTAGTAAAACGATGCAAAATGGAGTTAAGTGAGTTTTCTGAAATATATCTGCCGCTGTCTCAGCCCCTTTACAGGGTGGCGCTCTATTTCCTAGAGAATGAGGATGATGCTTGCGATGTAGTTCAGGATCTTTATCTTAAGATATGGAATGCCCGTGATACTCTGGACTTTATCCACAATCCCAGGGCATATTGCATCACAATGGTCAGAAATCTATGTCTGGACAGGATTCGTATGGCGGGAAGAATTGGAGAAACGCATAAAGCGGGGAAAATCACCGAACAGCATCCGCCTGATTGCTTATCCTCAGGTGATGACCCCCAAGGTCTTTTGGAAAACAAGGAAACACTGCAGCAGATTATCAACGCCATTCAACATCTTCCTGATAAACATAGGACAGTGCTCCGGATGAAAATATTTGAACCTGTTTCCCATCCTCAAGAAGAAGATTTTCTCGGCACTGCGTGGACTATGGTTATGGATTTGACCAATCCTTCGGTGACCTATTATTCCCGACGACACTTCGACAACCCATCCTCTTTTCAGTTGGATTGCAGAAATGAATAAATTCGAGTTTATTTCGCCAGTAGTTCGCTTTTGATGTATTCCGGGAACGTTTTCTGCGTTTTTATTCCCATTTGCTCATTTTTGCTCCATTTTGGGAACGTTTTCTGCGTTTTTGTTCCCGATTGACAGAGATCGGAATCGACGGCGGTCGCCTATGCCGGATACACCCTGTTATCCAGACTCAATGACAAACTTCCGTGTATATTTTTGGGTAGGTAAATCAGAAGAAGAGGAAGGCCTTGATTGGTCTTCCTCTTCTTGAATATATTTCCTTCTGTATATATATCTTCGGGAATTGTCTGATTATGCAGCGATGACCTTTGCCATCTCGAGCACCTTGTTGCTGTAACCCCACTCATTGTCGTACCAGGCGCAAACCTTCACGAAAGTAGGATCGAGCTGGATACCGGCCTTCACGTCGAAGATGGAAGTGCGGGAATCGTTGCGGAAATCGGTGGAAACGACAGCCTCGTCGGTGTATCCGAGAATACCCTTGAGTTCGCCTTCGGATGCGGCCTTCATTGCAGCGCATATTTCCTCATAGGTGCAAGGCTTCTCGAGCTCTGCGGTGAGGTCTACGAAGCTGACATCTGAGGTGGGAACGCGGAGAGACATACCGGTAAGCTTGCCGTTGAGAACGGGAAGAACCTTGCCGACTGCCTTGGCTGCACCTGTAGAAGAGGGGATAATGTTCTCGAGGATTCCGCGGCCGCCTCTCCAGTCCTTCTTGGAAGGTCCGTCAACGGTCTTCTGGGTGGCTGTTGCAGCGTGTACGGTGGTCATAAGGCCCCTCTTGATTCCGAAAGCGTCATTGAGAACTTTGGAGATAGGAGCAAGACAGTTGGTGGTGCAGGATGCATTGGAGATGATGTCCTGTCCGGCGTATGTCTTGTGATTGACACCGTAAACGAACATAGGGGTGGAGTCCTTGGA
The DNA here is from genome assembly GCA_002315815.1 of Bacteroidales bacterium UBA1725. Lineage (GTDB taxonomy): Bacteria > Bacteroidota > Bacteroidia > Bacteroidales > UBA932 > Cryptobacteroides. The sequence continues at coordinate 5,745 of DCIN01000055.1, forward strand.
AGGAGCTGACATAATGACCTTCTTTGCGCCGGCCTGAATGTGCTTGCGGGCGGTCTCGTCGGTGAGGAAGAATCCGGTTGATTCAACTACAACCTGTGCTCCAACCTCGTCCCACTTGAGGTTTGCGGGATCCATCTCAGCGGTGATGCGGATCTTCTTTCCGTCGACTACAAGGAAGTTGCCGTCAACCTTAACATCGCCCTTGAAAGCTCCGTGAACGGAGTCGTACTTGAGCATGTAAGCAAGATAATCGGGATCGAGAAGGTCATTGATACCTACAACCTCGATGTCATTGGAAAAATTCTCGAATGCGGCACGGAAAACCATACGGCCGATGCGGCCAAATCCGTTAATACCAAGTTTTACCATTTTGATTTGTATAAAAATAATTAAACGTATATCACTAACCGTCCTTTCTCAAAGGCCCGCAAATTTATCAAAAATAATGGTTAAAATCAATTATCTTTGCGCAAATATTTGAAATGATGAAGATACTGCTTACAAACGACGACGGATATACCGCGAAAGGACTTGCTGAACTTGTTGCAATGATGAAGCCCTATGGGGAAATCACCGTAGTGGCCCCGAAATTCCATCAGTCCGGTATGAGTATGGCTGTCGGACTGGGATACAAGCCCATAGCAGTGAAACATCTGGGAGAAACTGAAGGCGAATCCTGGTGGTATCTTGACGACACTCCTGCAAGTTGCGTAAAGTACGCAGTGGACAATATCTTCACCGACAGAAGGCCTGATGTTGTGATAAGCGGAATCAACCACGGTGCGAACACAGGATCTGCGGCTCTGTATTCAGCCACTCTTGGAGGGGCTCAGGAAGCTGCTATGGCCGGTATCCTTTCCATAGGTCTATCGCTGGATGATTTCTCGGACAATCCGGATTTCACCGTGGTCCGTCGATTCTTCCCGCAGATTTTCGAGAAACTGCTCCAGAACCGGTGCAATGATTTCGGTGTGTATTACAATATCAATATTCCTTCATCTTGTCCGGAAGAAATCAGGGGAGTGCGTGTATGTCATCAAGGTATACTCCACTGGGAAAATGAATTCCAGCCATACGAGAATGATATATTCGACAGGAAGGGAATCCGGCCCATCGACAGGGGCATCAGGTTCTTTCCTGAGGTGGAGGACGGGGAGAAAGTTTATATGATGGTAGGTGACGTTGTGGACGATGTAAGGAACTTGCCTGCAGCTGATCACAGGAGGGTGTCCGAGGGCTTCATAAGCATAGTGGCCCACAATCTTGACACCACCGATTACCGTGAGATTGCCAGACTTGACGAACTTGGATTCAACACCGACTTCCGATGAGGTACTACATAATTGCAGGCGAGGCTTCGGGTGATCTTCACGGAAGCAATCTGATGAAAGGACTGAAGTCCAAGGATGCAGAGGCTGTATTCCGCTTCTGGGGGGGTGACCTGATGGCCGCTCAGTCTCGTCCGGAAGATTTGGTCCGTCATTACAAGGCCGCTGCCGTAATGGGCTTCAGCGATGTGCTGGCCAAGGCCGGCAGGATTCTTTCCAATCTTGATTTCTGCAGGAAAGATATTCTTCAATGGCAACCGGATGCGGTGATACTCATCGATTATCCCGGATTCAATATGAGAGTGGCCCGCTTCTGTCACAAGGAACACATAAGGGTGTTCTACTACATCGCGCCCAAGACCTGGGCCTCGCGTGAAGGAAGAAACCGTAAGATCAAGGCCTGGGTGGACAAACTGTTCATTGTATTTCCCTTTGAGATTCCTTATTTTTCGAGTCGCTCAGTGCCTTTCGTTTACAAGGGCAACCCTCTGCTGGACGCTGTAGATGCTCACGAATTCTCACGCCCTTGCGATACTCCCTACATAGCCCTTCTGGCCGGATCCCGCAAAGGGGAGATATCCAGGATGATGCCGGTTTGTATGGAGGCCGCTGACAGGCTCGGGCTAAAGGTCATTATTGCCGGTGCACCGTCGCGCAGCTCAAGCGACTACCTTCCATACATAGGTGAGAGGAAAAATGTGGAGGTGGTTTTCGGGCGCACGTATGACATTCTCAAATATGCGGACGCAGCCGTCATCAACTCGGGGACTGCATCTCTGGAGGCGGCGCTCATAGGCACGCCACAAGTGGTCTGCTGGAGCACTAACCGTCTTACTTACTTGATAGCCAAATATATACTTAGGGTGATGGACCACGTGAAGTTCATTTCTCTGGGGAATCTGTGTCTGGGTAGGGAAGTGTTCAGGGAGTTTGTCCAGGACGATTTCAATCCGGACAATGTGGTGTCGGAAGTCCGGCGTCTGCTGGAAGATGTGGAATACCGTGGCAGGATGCTGGAAGGCTATAAAGAAATACGCCGCAGCCTCGGGGGCGGCGGCGCATCTGAAGCAATTGCCGGTGCGATGATTTCAGAGATTCAGATTCAGGACAACTGATACTCATATTCCGAACAACTGGTATAACAGGTTCTTCACTATGTAGAGGACAAAGCTCACAAGTGGTACGAATGTCCAGTTGAGCTTGAGAACAACGGCAAGAACGACTAGCAGGAGCACCAGAACGACGAAAAGAAGTCTTTTCATCATTGTCCTGTCGAATCCGGCGCCGAACTTGAACTTCATCGAGAACATAGGTATCTCACATACGAGCAAAGCGGACAGTACACAGGAAAGAATCGGTATGAACAACGGTCCTGTGCACCATTCTGCCAGGAATGTGGCGGGATAATGGGCAACGAAACAGCACAGTGAGCCGCAGAGTATTGCACAAGCCGGGGTCGGAAGTCCGAGGAAATTCTCGTGCTGACGATCGTCCACATTGAACTTGGCCAGACGCAGTGCACTGAAAACTGCGATGACAAGCGGGATATAGCAGCTCCAGTGCTCACCGAAACTGCACACACACATAAGTTTGTAGAGCATTACAGAGGGCAGGACTCCAAAGCTGACAACATCGCAGAGTGAGTCAAGTTCTCTTCCTATGTCCGAATATGCTCCTAAAGCTCTGGCTGTGAATCCGTCGAAAAAGTCGAAAACTGCTGCCGCCAGCATCAGGGGAAAGGCCAGTTCGAACCGGCCCTTGAATGCAAAGATGATTGCGACTGCCCCGCAGACAAGGTTCATCACAGTCACAAAATTGGGTATGTGTCGGGTGATTTTCATTACAGACCGATTTTTTTGCGGAGCGCCTTGGGAAGAGCGGACTTATGAATCATAATGTCGAGGGACTGAGCCTTGACAAAAGCCTCTGACGCATACCATAATCCCTTGTATTTGCCTGTCTCTCCCCAGGAATTCTTGACCATATAGAATTTGTTGCCATCCTGGTCTTTGGCAATGCCGTAGATGAGCATCCCGTGGTCATCAGTCATAGTCTTGTTGTCGAATTCAGTCTGACGGGACTCCTGAGTGGGGACGGCCTCCACCACTTTGGCCACAGGAGCGGGTTTGCCCTCTTCCTTGCCAACCCAATGCTCCTGGTCGGAACCGGCGGATGTGGAAGCACTTTTGTCCACAAGAATGGCGAGTCCGTCGCGGGTAAAACCTTCGTGGCTTACGTCGGCACCCCAGGCGGCGGTGTATCCGTTCTCAAGTGCGTAATCCAGTACCTCCATAAATTCATCAATGGGAATATTGTACGACAGGTCGGAACGCCAGTTGTCGCAGACCTCGAGCGAGAACCAGGTGTAGAAAGGATGATGGGTGAAGGATGTGAGTGAAACATAATCCTCGGGGACGAATTTCATCGCGTCACGGTATGATTCGGGTGTGTATTCCTTGCCTCCTACGGTGAATGTGGCGGGGTATTCTCCGAGATATTCGGTCAGAACTGCATCAAAGCCACGTTTCCAGGCAGTGGAAAGAGTCTTGTTGGGATTGCTGACGACGGCACCTACATAAGCTTTGAGTACTGCGTCCATCTCGGCCTGCTTCGGGAGAGCCGTGCCGTAGTTCATTCCCGTCATTGCAGAACGGGGAACCATTCCGTGGTCACGGATGACGTCGATGACATCACCGGCCCCTGAACCTGCCGAAAAACCCAGACATCCGTCGAGCCTGATGTATTTCTCAGCTCTTTCGGAATAGGAATGTTTGACGACGAAGAATTCGGAGAGTGCGGGGTAGTCGGCCTTGTCGGCTATCTTGTTGATGCGGATAATCTCGGATTCCACGAAACCAATCGTGGAGAAGGCCCAGCAAGTTCCGCTGCTGGCCTGATTGCCGACTGCAGTGATGGGATTCTCGAGCACTGTGGTGAAAGTGTATTCGGGAAACTTGAATTTCTGCGCAGCTGACTGGGCATTCAGAAGACCGCAGGTGCAGCAGATCATAGCGGCGAGGATAAGAGTTCTTTTCTTCATATTGTTCATATTGTATATCATTGGCTTTATTGTCTGAGAGCAAGTATAAGAATCTGTTTTGAAATGTTTAATTAAAAATTCTATGAAAGATTTTCGAACTGAAAATTTGGTTCTTTGAAGGAGCAATGGGGATCCATTGTGACTGAAAAGAAACGAACTTTTTAGTCGGAAAGATTATATAGAAGATTAATTGGAACATTTCAAAACAGATTCTAATTTGTCAGATTGTTCTTGTTTTTACAAATATAGGGATTTTTATTACTTTTGTAAGTTTATTTGACCATAATTATGGACTGCAGATTCCCTATTGTACTGTCCTTACTGGTACTGCTTTCATCCTGTACGGCACGGATTCAGCCATCAAGGCCTATTGTCCCTTTTGTCGAAGACGTGTTGTCGTCTGTTGACAACCCCTATCACACCGCACTCAAAAATCTGGGTGCTGAACCGGGAGGGGAAATCTGCATCATAGGTTCGGAAAGAGAGGTGCATTTTCTGTCAGATGCATTTCTTCACGCTGATTATCAAGATAATGCCACTGCTTCTGAGGGAGGTGACGGACTGGCGGATTTCGCCGGGGAAACCATAACTTGCATCATTGATACTGTCTCCTCACCACGGCACTTGTATCCAGATGCCGGCCGGGAGGAGATAGAAAAGGAGAATATCGTCAGGCTCTCCATCTGTGCAGCCCTCGACAGATTCCATCTCACGCCTTTCGACGAAGTCGGGCTGGGTATCCGACACCGTGCCAAGTATATTGTTTTCGCCGACACCCGCACCGCTGAGTATGGCAAGTTCGACGTCGATACTCTCTTCTCCTCCTTGAACGTCCGTATTGAAGCGGTGTCACCCCTTGATATGATGGCAGTGGATGCGCTCTCCAACGCTTCTGCCGGGCCTTCACGCAATATTGGAGTGATGTGTACTCCCGGATGCACGGTGAAGGACCTTTACGGACAAGCTCTGGAAAAAGCCGCTGCTTCGGCAGGCATTGCCTCTGTGAAATGCACTGTAATAGAAGTGGATGCAAATGATGGTGATGCGATGAGGCATTTCCTTGACGAATATATTGCGCTCGGAGGTACCGAAGCCTTTGATGCTGTCATTGTGGACGAGAGCGGAGTCAATACTGGCAGACTAAAGGGCGAACTTGCTGATTTGATTTCTCTTATGAACGGAGAATCACTCACTTACAGGAGATTTGCGGCCGATGGTTTCCGGCTTGTTGACAGAGGAAGCTCGACCTGTCGTCATTGTCTTGCCAGTCTCAGAAAACATAACCTTTTCACTCACAGGATAGCTCAGCCTTATGTCCAGACCTTCTACGCCGGTGCCGGTTGCGGAAGCAGGAATGGGGAAAGCGTGATTATTTCGGAATCCTATGTACAAAATCAGCATTGATCCAGATGAAATAGAGAAAATGCCTCTGGGATCCTTCCCGGGCGAAATTCACGTCATCGAGAAGGGTGGTCTGGAATTCACTCTGGCTATGGCCTACCTCAAACGTCAGAAGATTATTGGCTTCGACACAGAGACCAAACCGGTTTTTGAACCCGGACGACACCAGAACCACGTCGCACTGCTTCAGCTTTCCGGAGCACGTAAGGCTTTTCTGTTCAGAATCAATAAAATGGGTATGCGTAGTCCGTTGTGCAAGTTGCTTGCTGACCCTAAGGTCATAAAAGTTGGGGCGGCCGTGCACGACGACATTCGGGGACTTCAGTATCACGGCCGCTTCACTCCCGCCGGTTTTGTGGATCTGCAGAAGATAGTGTGGGAATATGGCATCAAAGACAAAAGTGTGAAGAAGATGGCGGCTATCATACTCGGTCTCAAAATATCCAAGACCCAGCAACTTTCAAATTGGGAAGCCGCCGTGTTGAACGATGCACAGAAGTTGTATGCTGCCACCGATGCGTGGGTATGCCGTGAAATGCTTGCCAGTCTCCAGAATGAGCCAAAAAACCCTTTGACACCGGAACAGATGGCTCAAAATCCTCCTCAGAACTCTTTTCAAAACTCTCCACAACACTCTTCTCAGAACTCTCCTCAAAACTCTTCTCGAAACTCATCTCAGGATTCTTCTCATAATGATCAGAATAATATTAAAGAAAGGTAGGGAGGAATCCCTCCTGCGATTCCACCCCTGGGTTTTCTCCGGTGCAATTGCTCAGGTGCTCGGCGAACCTGCGGAAGGGGATTTGGTGGCAGTGCATTCGTACGACGGGACATACCTGGCATCAGGTCATTATCAGATTGGATCAATAGCTGTTCGTATTCTGTCTTTCGATATGGATCCTTCGTCTCCTGAGTTCTATGTCCGTATGCTTTCCAGAGCTCTTGACGTGAGGAAGGCCATAGGTCTGACCGACGTCCAGAAAAGCGGAACCAACTGTTTCCGTCTGGTACACGGCGAAGGCGACGGTCTGCCGGGCCTGATAATCGACTGGTACGACGGTGTGTGTGTCCTTCAGGCGCACAGCGTGGGGATGTTCAGGAGCAAGGCTCGAATCTGTGACGCATTGAGGCGGATATTCGGAGACAGCCTCAAGGCCGTGTACGACAAAAGTTCAGGAACTGCTCCTTTCAAGGCCGGTCTGGAACTTGTGGACGGATATCTTTACCGCAGAGAAGATTTCGAAAACGGAGAAATTGAAGTTCTGGAAAACGGACGACGCTTCATAGTGAACTGGGAAGAGGGACAGAAAACAGGCTTCTTTCTTGACCAGCGGGACAACAGGGCTATGGTTGGCAGCTACGCCTCCGGAAAACGAGTGCTCAACCTTTTCTGCTATACAGGCGGCTTCAGTGTCTATGCTCTTGCTGCCGGTGCTGAGTCGGTAGATTCCGTGGATTCTTCAGCCAAGGCTATGGCGTTGGTGGACAGAAATGTAGCTATTAACGGATTTGGGGGGAGACACTCCAGCCATTGCGCCGATGCAATTGAATTCCTGTCGAAAAGTCAGGATGGAGCATACGATTTGATGATTGTGGATCCTCCTGCCTTTGCAAAGCACAGAGGGGCTCTCGACAATGCTCTCAGAGCTTATAGGAGGCTCAATGCTTCCGCTATTTCCAAAGTCTCTCCCGGTGGGCTGGTCTTCACTTTCAGCTGCTCCCAGGTGGTGGACAAAATCACTTTTGCAAATACGGTGTTCTCAGCGGCAGCACAGACTGGGAGGAGCGTACGCATCATCGACCGTTTCTGTCAGGGTTCGGACCATCCGGTGAACATATATCATCCGGAAGGGGAATATCTCAAGGGACTTCTACTCTATGTGGAATGAACCGAATCATTCATATCAAGCAACTGATTACAAGCAACTGATTACAAGCAACATATTAAAACATAACACCCTAACGACCAATTGTTCATCAAATGAAAAAAATCTTCTCGACTATCGCTGTCCTGGCTCTCGTACAGTTGTGCCTGTCCGCCCAGCAGAGCATTGACCTTTCCGGTGAATGGGGCTTCCAGACCGACCCTCAGGAGACCGGTGCAGCCCTCAAAGTCTTCAACGGAAGTCTGTCCGACTGTATCGAACTTCCTGCATCTATGCCACAGCGGCTGAAGGGTGACATTGTCACAGCCGAAACTGAGTGGACCTGCAGCATTTACGACAGCACATACTACCGCAGTCCGTCAATGGCAGTTTACCGCAAGGAAGGGAATGTCAAGTTCCCCTTCTTCCTCACTCCGGCCAGATATTACAAGGGACTGGCTTGGTATTCCAGAGATGTGGACGTTCCCGCCTCCTGGAAAGGAGAGAGGATTGTTCTCTTCCTCGAGAGAGCCCATATAAAGACCACAGTCTGGGTGAACGGCAGGAAGGTAGGATCCGAGACTTCTCTCAATACTCCTCACGAATATGACATCACCGGCTTTGTGAAGCCCGGTTCGAGGCAGCATATCGCCATTTCAGTGGACAATACCCTAAGAGCGGAATATAATCCCGGCAAGGATTCACACAGCGTTTCCGACCAGACTCAAGGCAACTGGAACGGAATAGTCGGCAAGATTGAACTCCGAACCACTCCCAAGACATATTTCTCTGATATTCAGATATATCCCGACATTCACACCAAGACGGCTGAAGTCAGGATGAAAATCTCTTCGGACAAGGCGCTTCCCGGCAAGGTGACGCTTTCCGCTGAGGCATACAATTCGGAGTCAAGTCACAGCGTAGATCCCGTCACAGCTCCGGTTTCCATCAAGAAGGGCGAGACTGAGTTTACAATGACTCTTTCTATGGGCGAGGGAATGCTCCTTTGGGATGAGTTCAGCCCCAATCTCTACAGGCTTTCTGCCAGACTCGCAACCGGCGCAGGCAACCACGACGAGAAAGTACGTTTCGGTATGAGGGAGTTCAGTATCGAAGGCAAGTATTTCTATATCAATGGCCGCAAGACCCTTCTTAGGGGCACTGTGGAGAACTGCTGCTTCCCCGATACAGGTTACGCTCCTATGGACCTTGATTCCTGGCTCCGCGTTTTCGAGATCTGCCGCAACTATGGGCTCAACCATATTCGTTTCCACTCATACTGCCCTCCCGAGGCTGCATTCGAGGCAGCCGATATGATTGGATTCTACATTCAGCCCGAAGGCCCGGCCTGGGCAAACCACGGGGTGAAACTCGGAGAAGGAGAACCTGTTGACGAGTATCTTATGCGCGAGACTTCGAGAATGGAGAAATATTATGGCAACTCTCCTTCCTACTGTCTTCTTTCCAGCGGAAACGAGCCTGCCGGCAATTACTTCGCTTGGCAGAACAAATTCCTCGAGCACTGGAAAGCAAGGGATACACGAAGGGTTTATACCGGATCCACCGGTTGGGGTGCAGGTGGCGAATTCACAATCAGTTTTGCACGCGGACTCACTTGGAAGACAGTCCGCCCCGAGTCTATGTCTGATTATGCACGCAACGTTTCCTTCAGCAAGGGCCCGTTCCTGTCCCACGAGACAGGGCAATGGTGCGTCTTCCCGGATTTCAATGAGATACGCAAGTATACTGGAGTGAACAAAGCCCTCAATTTCGAAATATTCAAGGAGATTCTTGAGAACAATGACCTCGGCGAAAAAGCCCACGATTTCTATATGGCATCCGGCAAACTCCAGGCCCTTATGTACAAGCACGAAATTGAAAAGCATCTCCGCACCGACGGTTATGCCGGATTCCAGCTTCTCAGTCTCAACGACTATTCCGGACAGGGCTCCGCTCTGGTAGGTGTCACGGATGTCTTCTTCGATGCCAAGGAGTACATTTCGGTCGAAGAATGGAAACGCTTCTGCAATACTACGGTGCCCCTTGCCAGAATGGAGAAATTCGTATTCAAGAACTCGGAGACATTCCAGGCGGAGATGCAGGCCGCACATTTCGGACCGGAGTCTCTCAAAGGTGTTGAAGTCATTTACCGGATACGTGACGAGTACGGAAAAGTGATGACATCCGGCACTCTCGGGAAGAAGGACATAGGGATAGGCAACTGCCAGCCTCTTGGTACGGTCACCTGGCCTCTCGCCGGTATCAGAAAGGCTGGACGCTACAATCTTGAGCTTGCACTTTCCGGTACAGAATTCGTCAATGATTGGGATTTCTGGGTTTATCCCGACAAGCTTGAGCCGGAGGTGGGCAAGGTCGTTGTCAAGGATACTCTGGATGCCGAGGCTGAAGAGGTTCTTCGCAAAGGAGGAAAGGTCCTTCTCCTTGCTGCAGGCAAGATTACATACGGGGACGAAATCAAGCAGAGCTTCACTCCTGTATTCTGGAACACTTCCTGGTTCAAGATGAAGGCTCCTCACACTACAGGTATATGGCTCAATGACCGTCATCCGGCGTTCAAGTCGTTTCCCACTGACTATCATTCTGATATCCAATGGTGGGAACTTATCAACAATGCCCAGCCTATACTGATGACGGATTTCCCCAAGGGCTTTGTGCCAATTGTTTATACCATTGACACCTGGTTCCTCAGCCGCAAGTGTGGTATGATGTTCGAAGCCAATGTTCTGGGTGGAAAAATCATCGTGACCTCGATGGACCTCAAGAGCAATCCCGACGAACGCATAGTCGCAAGACAGCTCTACGCATCGGTTCTCGACTATATGAACAGCGATGCTTTCCGTCCAATCAGCACTTTGGATATCAAGACTATACGCGATCTTTACACCAAGGTTGCCGGCAGTGTTGACCTCGGCACCAAGGACGCCCCGGACGAACTTAAAGATCCCAAGAAGACAGGGGGAATGTAGTTTGCCCCCTGCTTCGTTGAACAGCTTCGGCTTTGTCCGGTTTGAGATGAATATATAGATGAATGTATATATGAATGTTCTGGTAAAGAAGTCTCCGATACTTCTGATGACTCTTCTGATGGCCCTTCTGCCGGCACTGTTGTTTGCCCAGTCTTCAAACACTTATCTCCCGGCAGAGGAGATGTCAACCCCGCAGTCTTTTCTGCCGGGACCTCCGGAGTTGCAGGATGCACGCTTCTATGCAGACTGGGTAGCCTATCGGCAAGGAATGGACATCAGAAGTGCAGAACGTGGCTATCGTGCGATAGATGATGCAAATACGAGTGTAGAGTATTTTATGCTGAGATTCGGGGAGGCTATGGGAGTCAATATGACACCCGAGAACTGTCCCAATATCGCCCGATACATTTCCAGGACCTTCAGTACAGCAAAGCTGGCAAATTCGAAGGCTAAGGATTATTATGCAAGAGTGCGGCCCTACAACCAGTTCCACGAAGACACCCCCATCAAATGGTCTCAAAATCCTTCGGACAACACTTCATATCCTTCCGGACATACCTGCCGTGCCTGGTCCACGGCTCTTGCACTGGTGGCAATCGACCCGGCTCATCAGAATGAGATTCTCAAAACCGGCTTCGACTATGGTCAGAGCCGTGTCATTCTGGGATATCACTATCAGTCCGACATAGATGCAGCACGACTCGTTGCAAGCGCAGGCGTTGCCCGTATGATGGGGGAGAAGAGCTTTCAGGAGGATATGGAAGCGGCCAGAACGGATCTTGAGATTCTGCGAAATACTGCTTCACCTCGTATCCGTACCCTTATTGTAGGGGGAAATGGAAGTAGGGCGTGGGACATACGCACCATAGCCATTGCCAGAACCTTGAGAAGTTCCGGTCTTTTCTCCGTCGATATTGCCGGTCCTGCCGAGTGCGCCGACAGCATCGGCTTCGGATCATTTGAACTTGTGATTCTCAAAACCGGCGGTGATAGTTTTAAAGCAGGGTGGAGTGACGCTACAAAGGCATCATTTGAAGAATACTGCGGCGGTGTGATATATTTCCACGATGCTGATAATGAATCAGATTCGAAGGGTATTGAAAAGAAGGAGCATATATTGGAACTGCGTGATGCCGGGCATCCTGTTACTGCCGGGCTACCGTCCCAGTGGAAACACGCCGAGGATGCTTTCTTGGACAATACTACAGGAATGAAGAAAGGGACTGTTGCGGATTTGAAGAACGCTGACGTGCTCTATGCAGTTGGGAAAACCCCTGTAATCTATACAACTTCGAACGGGAAGAACAAAGGGTTCCATATCAGGTTCTGCTATGTGGGAGAGTCCGTGGAGAAGAATCCTTCGATGCAGTGCACCGGTTTCCAGACTTTGCTTCTGCGCGGAGCCGAATGGTGCGCTACAGGCAAGGTTTCGCAGGCTGTTCCTTCAGATTTTCCGACAGCGGATGACACTTCTTCCCGCAAAGATTACCGTCCGCACCGCTCTTTGAGATAGAAATCAGAAGCAGAATGAAATACCACCGCATATTGAGAAGTACCATCTCTGATGCAGGGTCGTGCGTTTGGTCTCTCCGTCGAGACTGTTGCCTTCAATGTTGTGTATCAGATAGTTGTCGGTGATATTGTAGTGAAAGGCAGGCATTATCTTCACCCCGAATCTCCAGATATTGTAATTAAGGTTCAGTCCCGCATCCAAAGATGTCGAGAACCTTGAATTCAAAGAAGTATAGGTTTTTTCCCAGTATGTCTTACCGTTTTCTTGATATAGAGGAGTGGGGGATACCGTATCGTTTTTGTCTTTGCCTGCTATGAATCCGGGAGTGATTCCGGCATAAAATTCCACATCGCTGAACATAGAGGCCAGAAACATAAAGAAGGCTGATCCGAGGACAGATGGCTTTTTGCCATCGGAATAGTATCTTTTTTGTTCTTCCATCTCTTCTGTTAACGTTCTATCGAATGCATCAATGCCGTTCCTCATCCGTTTGTTCCAATCCAATCCTTCGGTTCGATAACTCACTGCGAAAGGAATCCCGAAAAAATGACTCACAGAATTGACCTCAGGCATATATTGTAAACCGGTTTTGAAACCAAGTCCTTTGTTGGAATAATTGGAGTAGTTCAGCCCTACGAGGAGATTGCTGGAAGAATTGCTTCTGCCTGAATATTTGTTGATTGGAAAGTTCCCTCCGATAACGACGCCTATCTCGCTGTTCTGATTGTCATCTGATGACTTGGATGAAAGGGATACTGGTAATAAACACAGACCAGCCGCCAGAAGAATTAATTGATTTTTCTTAATCATAAGGCAGTGCACTTCAAATAATATGCCTAATATTCTCTTATCTTCTCATAGTCAATACAAAGATTATTTCTATTTTTGCCTCTTGTATTTTTACTTGTATTTTTAATAGTATGGCAAAAGATTCCACAAACCAGAAAGCAATCTATGACGCAAGGAAACTTGGCCGTTCCAGAATGCTTCTGCTGGGTTTCCAGCATATGTTCGCAATGTTTGGTGCAACGGTCCTCGTTCCGGCACTTACAGGGCTGTCCGTCAGTGCCACTCTTCTTTTTGCTGGTCTGGGCACACTCCTGTTCCACTTCATCACAAAGATGAAGGTTCCTGCTTTCCTCGGATCGTCATTCGCATTCATCGGTGGTTATGCCGCTGTTGTTGCCACAGGTGCAGCAAATGGTCTTGACCAGTCAGCGTCCTTGCCCTATGCGTGCATCGGAGTATTCTTTGCGGGCCTTCTGTATTTCGTACTCGCCGGGTTGATAAGAGCTTTCGGTGTCAAAAAGGTGATGCGTTTCTTCCCTCCTGTCGTCACCGGGCCCATCATCATCGCTATCGGTCTCACTCTTTCCGGCTCTGCAATCAACAACTGCACGTCAAACTGGCTCATAGCCCTTCTTGCAGTTGCCATCATCGTGGTCTGCAATATCTGGGGCAGGGGAATGGTGCGCATAGTCCCCGTTCTTCTCGGTGTCATCGGCTCATACACGATTTCCGCCTGCTTCGGTCTTGTGGATTTCTCCAATGTTCACAGTTCGGCCTGGATAGGACTTCCGTTCAAGATGGAGAACACTGTCTTTTCCGTTCTCGGCAACCCCAATGTCGGCATAATGATTACCGCCATAATCACCATTCTTCCGATTTCTCTTGCTACTATGATAGAGCACATCGGTGATATGTGCGCCATTTCCAGCACGACAGGTAAAAATTATCTTGAGGATCCAGGACTTCATCGCACTCTGCTTGGAGATGGTCTTGCTACGTCGATTGCTTCTCTTTTCGGTGCTCCAGCCAATACAACGTATGGTGAGAATACAGGTGTGCTCAATCTTACCAAAGTGTTCGACCCCCGTGTGATACGAATTGCTGCAGTTCTTGCCGTCGTTTTTTCATTCTGTCCCAAATTCGCAGCCGTTGTCTCAGCAATGCCGGCAGCGACAATCGGAGGCGTATCACTGGTCCTCTACGGTATGATCTCTGCTGTAGGTGTCCGTAACCTTGTGGAAAACAAGGTTGATCTCACCAGTTCACGCAACCTTATCATCTCAGCCCTCATTCTTGTTCTTGCCATAGGTATCAATTATGGTCCGGGCAGCATATCCTTTACAATAGGTACGGCCAACATCGCTCTTTCCGGCCTTGCAACAGCGGCTCTGGTGGGTATTCTTCTCAATGCTTTCCTCCCTGGCAACACCTACGAGTTCGGTGTGAACAAAAGCGGTGACAGCACGGTCGATCTAGGTGGAAATGACCGGAAGTACGATAATCGGGAATCGAACTGAGAGAAATTCAAACTCAAGAATACTTCAATGAAAAAGCTGAATCTGATTATCGTTTTCTTGGCTACGTTCCTTGGAAACAATGCTTTCGCACAGGAAGCAAAATCAACGATGAACGACGGTTCCACCAATCTCCAGATCTTCTATGATTTCGGGAAGGACCGCAAGTGCGTTACAACCACCGTCGAAGGGTTCTACAATGACCCCTGGGGAAACACTTTCTTCTTCGTAGATCACGATTATCCCACCAAGAAAAATGATGATGCAAGTAAGGGAATCACTGGGACATATTGGGAGATAGCCCGTTGCCTCAATTTCTGGAAAACAGGCAAACTGGGTTTCCTCAGTCTGCAGTTGGAATACAACGGTGGTGCATACAGGGGGTATGGCATCAATCATTCATTCCTTGCCGGCGTGGATTTCTTCGTTCACAGCGATGATTTCAGAAATACTTTCAACTTCAAACTTCTCTATAAGGGAATAGTCGGTCAGGATGCTTTCCCCGGCAAGGCTCTTCCGATGCAATTCACTTTTGTTTGGGGAATGCAGGATTTGTTCAATGTGAAGGGCCTTCGTTTCAGCGGCTTCGCTGATTTCTGGGGAGAAAAGCATATCCTGTACTCAGACAAGAGCGGAGCGCTCGCCACAGCTGAACAGACAAATTTCGTCTTCATTTCAGAGCCTCAGCTATGGTACAGCGTCGGACAGCACTTCGGTTGCCCCAACCTCAATATCGGCGGCGAACTTGAACTATCTTATGACTTTGGCTCTTCAAAGGGTTTCTGGTGCCGCCCCTGCCTTGGTGCAAAATGGGTATTTTGATCGAGCACTCTGTCCTCACCTTTTTAAATGGCTAATTCCTATTTCAGTTCTTCAAGCCAAGCCCGGCATTCATCGCTTAACAACGATATAATCTTGGCATAATACTTTTCCACATCCTCTTTAGGCAAGCATCCCAACCCAGATATCTGGTGTTGCAACAAGAGTAGAATTCTAATGCAAATAAACGACATTATCCTGTAAATCTTTATCAGTTTTGCTGATAGAATAGATGATGTCCCTTGAAGCAAACAAACCTATCAATGACTATGGTGAATGAAACCATCAGTTTCTGTTTGCCGATACAGGAGATGAAAGCAGCAGTTACACTTCTGAAAATCAATATAATAAGCCTTTTTAGTTATCAAAATTGTCCACCGTTTGGCCACGAAGTTTTCAATGCCTAGTTGATGCACACGGTTATTAATCCGCAAATTTTGCGGTTAATAGTCCGCATTTTATTATTTTTGCAATCAAATACCGAAAATATGTATATACATCAGACAGAAAATTGGCCACATTTCTCTTGGGACAAAGATGCCATCAATGGTAAACTTGTAGCTGTTAACAAGGCTGCCGGCTACCTTTCTGGCCGTTTGTCTGCATTGGGATTTGATGATCGTATGAATGCAGTGATAGAAACGTTTACGTATGATATTCTTGCATCTTCTGAGATAGAGGGGGTGGTCCTTAATTCCGACCAAGTACGTTCATCGGTTGCCAGACGAATGGGAGTACAGATTACAGGTGATGTAGAACCATCGCATTACATTGAGGGTGTTGTTGAAATGATGCTGGATGCCACCAATAATTTCGATTCACCTTTGACTGACAATCGTCTGTTTGGATGGCATAATTGTTTGTTCCCGACTG
>DCIN01000073.1:0-124 GCA_002315815.1 Bacteroidales bacterium UBA1725
CGTAACCGTGGTTACGGTGGATCAGTCAGGACTTCTGACCAGGCTTCAGTGAAGTCCATTTTCAAACAGCTCTCTCAGAGTTGGCACAGCCTTACCAACGCCCAGATTCTGGCTTGGAACGCTG
>DCIN01000073.1:171-2888 GCA_002315815.1 Bacteroidales bacterium UBA1725
CTGCACAGGGCAAGTCCATCCTCGGTACCAAATCAAAGGTGTCCGGTGCCAACCTCTATATGAGGCTCAACTACTGGATTGTCTTCTGTGGCGGGACCGCAGTGTCGACTCCTCCTACTCTCACCGGCGTTGATGCCCCTGCATCCGCAGCCGTGGCTATCAGCGCTGCTGCGATGACCTTCACGCTGTCCGCAATTCCTGCAAGCGTGGCAAACCTCAAGCTCATCATCCTCGCAACCGAGGGCCAGAGCAACGGTATCACCCGTGCTTACAGCAAGGCTGCAGGATTCACGAATCCCCAGACTCCTGTGACTACCGCAATCAACATCAAGGCTGCCTATGACGCCAAGTATGGTGTTCCTTCTGCGGCTAAGCCGAAGATCTTCTTCAAGTACTTCTACGTAAACACCACTACCGGTGAGAAATCCGGCGAGGTGCTTCTCGAGGGAGTATTCTCTGCGGAATAGATTGACGGAAAGTCATCGGTTACCGTTGTCAAATGACGTACCCCTGCTCGTCGAAATGATGGGCTGGGGTATTTCGTTATGAAAGAACGACCGGGGAATGAGCTGGGAAAGATGAAAGAATCACCAGAACAACTTTCAACAATTTACTATGACAAGTATATTATGGTGAAACAAAAAGAGAGAAGTTGGCGCGAAAACAAACTTGAATATATAGTATGTTGAGTTCGGCTGGTGATTTTGATTATTTGTGGTAAAATAAAATAAATTACGCACACATTGAAAAATGTATGCGTAAATTTATGCGTAGATGGTGTAATCTATTGATTATCAACCATTCTTGCGGAGAGTGAGGGATTCGAACCCCCGGACCCTTGCGGATCAACAGTTTTCAAGACTGCCGCCATCGACCACTCGGCCAACTCTCCAATCGGGTCTGCAAAGTTAGTCAATTTCCCTTACTGTGCAAATTTTTCTTAGTCATACAGGTCTAATGGTTGAAGAATAATGAGTATATTTAAAACAAATTTCGGGAAACGGTTTTTCTGAATTAATATAACAACTTTCGTAACAGTTAATTATTACTATGGCTTCAGAAAGTAACTATAAATGGGACTACATATCACTCGGAGGAGTGGTGAGGGTCAAGATTGCGAGTGGCGAGGACATTGCACATCTCGGAGAACTCGACTATAAGAAGTGGACAGTTTTGAGCTGTCCGATTCAGGGGTTGGAATTCGACAGGACGACTCTTGAAATGATGGATATTGACCACGACGGCAGAATTCACGTTAAGGATGTGGTAGCCGCTTCGCAGTGGCTTTGTTCAGTAATCCGTGACCGTGACCTGATTCTCAAAGGGGACAGTGTCCTTCCTCTGGAACAGATTAACGATGAGTGTGAGGAGGGTAAACGCTTGCTTGAATCGGCGAAACACATTCTGAAGAGCCTCGGTAAGGATTCTGACGAAATTTCCGTATCCGACACTTCTGACAGCACCTCCATTTTCTCCGGAACCCGTTTCAACGGGGACGGTATCATCACCCCGGCAAGTGCTGATGATTCGGCCCTGCAGACTATCATCAGTGCCTGTGTGGAGAGATTTCCCGGTCTCAAAGACCGTAGCGGGGAGGACGGCGTGGACAAGGATTCAATATGTAAATTCTATGATGCCTGTTCTGCATATTCAGAATGGATGAGTGCCGCTGATTCCGACAGGGAGGGGCTGTTCCCTTTCGGGGACAGTACTCCGGAGGCTTTTGCCGCTTGCAATGAAATCAAGGATAAGGTTGCGGACTTCTTCCTCCGCTGCAAGCTGATACGCTTCAATGACGCTGTGAGCGGGGCCGTGGACCTTTCCGTAGACAAAATTGTTTCCATTGCAGACCGCAATCTTCTTTCCTGTGGTGAAGAGATTGCTTCCTGTCCTCTGGCACGTCCTTCTTCCGACTGTGTCCTTCATCTTGATTCCATCAATCCGGCTTGGAATGATGCGGTTAAGAGAATTGCTCCGTTCTTCCCCGGTCGCAATGAAATACTAGAGGAAGACTGGGCTGCATTTACGGGCAGTTTGAGCCGCTATTCCGAATGGATTGCTTCGAAGCGGGGTGGGGAAGTGGAGTCTCTTGGTATAGACTATATCAATGCAATTCTCTCCGACGGAAGCAAGGATGCTTTGCTGGATCTTGTGAATCAGGATGCGGCTCTCAAGGAACAGTCTGAATCCATCGACTCCGTGAACAAACTGACCCACTATTACCGCGACCTATATCATCTTCTCAACAATTTTGTAGTTTTTGCGGATTTCTACGGCAGAAACGAGAAAACAAAAGCTGTATTTGAAGCCGGCAAGTTGTACATTGACCAGCGTTGCTGTAATCTCTGCCTGAAGGTGGAAGGCTCCGGAAATCACGCCGAGGCTGCTGCCTTGAGCGGGATGTTCCTGATTTATTGCACCTGTACCTCAAAGGTACTCGGCAGGAGTCAGGATATTGTAGCCGTGATGACGGACGGAGGAGTCAAGAACCTCAGGCCGGGCAAGAATGCCATCTTCTATGACCTCGATGGAAATGACTGGGATGCGGTGGTAACCAAGATTGTGGACAATCCCATCAGCATCAAACAGGCATTCTTCAGCCCTTATTTGAAATTCTGGGAGTTCTGCGTGAAAAAGTTGAACAAATCAGCGGCTGACAAAGAGAGTGCTGTCTTTTCAGATATGGAGAAGAAGGCGGATAAGATTGTCTCAGTTCC
>DCIN01000073.1:3010-16592 GCA_002315815.1 Bacteroidales bacterium UBA1725
TTTCTCAAGGATGTTGTTTCAGGTGCATCCGCAAACCCTCTCAAGGCAGTAATCGTGCTCGTCGGAATAATTCTCTGTATTTCCGGACCATCCTGCTTCATAGCCTGGAGCAAGCTCCGCAAGCGTAACATCGGTCCTGTGCTCAATGCCAATGGTTGGGCAATCAACTCTCTGGTGCTTGTGAATATTCTCTTCGGAGCGACTCTCACCAATGTTGCCAAGTATCCTCTTGTGACCGGGCAGGATCCCTTCCGAATAGTCGTGCCTTTATGGAAGAGAATACTGTCCGGTACCATTCTGGCTCTCATTGTGGCATTCGGAATAATGTATTTCACCGACAATCTCAATTTTATGGGGATTCACAACCCTAAAGCCAAGGCCGAAGAATCGGTTACTACCAGTCAGTTGTTGTGACGTGTATCTATGGGATTCAGGGACTTGTATGGAACTCAGGGAATTGATTAAGAGGCAGACCGGCAATGTAGGTCTTTTCTGCGACTCTTTCCCGCCTGTTATGGACGGGGTCTCCGTATGTATGCAGAACTATGCTTTCTGGCTGCAGAAGATGGTTGGTGACGTGGATGTGGTTACTCCCAACGTGCCGGGGACAAATTACGGGAATAACGATTACAGGGTACTGGACTTTTTTTCCGTTCCCGTTCCCACAAGACATCCTTATGTAACAGGCATCGCGGATCTGGATCCGTTCTTCGTGGCCAAGATTCTGAAGATTAAGTTCAGGATTGTACACGCCCACTGCCCGTTCTCGACCGGAATAGTGGCTCAGAGAATTGCCAAACTTCAGAATATTCCGCTGGTGGCGACTTTCCACTCCAAATACAGGGACGATTTCTACAGGGTTATGCCTAAGAAGGTGGCCGACCAGATTATCAAGGCTATCGTTCTCTTCTATGAACACGCCGACCTTGTATGGGTGCCTCAGGAGTCAGTCATTGACGTGATAAGGGAATATGGCTACAAGGGCAAGGTTGAGGTGATGGACAATGGTTCGGATTTGGTAGCGGACTATCCGGAGCAATATTTCATAGAAGCAAGACATCGGCTTGGCATTTCACCTGACGAGTTCGTGATGCTTTTTGTAGGTCAGCATATCTGGGAGAAGAACCCGAGGCTTGTCATCGACGCTTTGGCCGAGATTCCGGATGTTCCGTTCAGAATGTATTTTGTAGGTAACGGTTATGCCGCCGACGGGATGCAGCAGCTGGTGAGCGAGAGAGGCCTGGACAGAAAGGTCCATTTCGTCGGGAGCATTACCGAAAGGGACAGAATAAAGGACTATTACGCAGCGGCGGACCTGTTCCTGTTTCCGTCGCTCTATGACAATGCCCCTCTGGTGGTGCGTGAGGCTGCGGCTCTTCACACTCCTGCTGTAATGGCCCGAGGCGCGACTGCCTCAACCATACTCAGGGATGGGGAAAACGGTTTTCTGGTCGAGAATGACACCGCGTCTATGGCCGGGCTTCTACGTTCGCTGGCTTCGGACCCTGAAAGGGTGCACAGAGTGGGGGTACAGGCCTCTAAGACAATAGTCCGTTCCTGGGAGGATTGTGTAGGGGAGGCCCTGGACCGCTATAATTCCCTTCTTCGAAGCCGCGGGCTTGCTCCTCTGAAAAAACTTGTACGGTTTTGCGGGTAAATCGTAAGCGTCTCCGGATTGAAGTATTCGTTTCATAAAGAAAGCAGGGCCATAGGCCCTGCTTTCTTATGTCCACTAAAACACTTCGTCGGTAGGCTCCTTGAAGTCAGTTATCTCAGGAGCGGGTGCATCCTGCCTGGGTCCGTTGAAGCGATGGCCGAAGCCTCCCTCCCTGCGGGGACCGCGGTCTGAACCTCTGCGATCACCGTCCCTGCGATCTGAACCTCTGCGGTCGCCTCCGCGGTCAGATAATCCTCTGCGTCCGTCACGGTCGCCTTCCCTGCGGGGTCCGCGGTCTCCGTGGTCTCCACGAGGCCTGCGTTCAGGCTCTACATATCCTTCAGGCTTTTCGGTCAGTGCGCGCATAGAAAGGCGCATCTTGCCTGTCTTGGAGTCTATTTCGAGGAGTTTGACATCAACCTCGTCTCCTACCTTGAGCACATCCTCGACTTTGTCAGTCTTGGTCCAGGCTATCTCGCTTACGTGCAGGAGTCCTTCCTTGCCGGGAAGAATCTCAATGAATGCACCGAACTCGAGTATGCTCACAACCTTTCCGTGATATACGGTACCGGCTTCGGGAACTGCACAGATGCCCTTGATCCACTCGAGTGCCTTCTCCATAGAATCCTTGTCGGTGCTGAAGATGTCCACAATACCTTCGGTCTTTCCTGTGGTATCTCCTGCAACAGGCTTCTCGTCGATGGTGATTGTTGTACCGGTTTCTTTCTGAATCTTCTGGATAACCTCTCCGCCCTTGCCGATGACTGCTCCGATGAATTCGGAGTCGATACGTATTTCGGTGACGCGGGGTACGAAGGGCTTGTAGTCTTCTCTGGGTTCGCTGATGGTCTTCATCATTTCTCCCATAATGTGCATACGTCCCTGGCGAGCCTGCTCAAGTGCCTTTGCCAGAACGTCATAAGAGAGTCCGTTGACTTTTATGTCCATCTGGGTGGCGGTGATTCCGTCCTTGGTTCCGGTCACCTTGAAATCCATATCTCCGAGATGGTCTTCGTCGCCGAGTATGTCGGTGAGGATTGCGTAGCGGTCGTTGGGGCGATCCTCATCGGTTATAAGTCCCATTGCCACACCTGCCACGGGTTTCTTTATCTGCACACCGGCATCCATAAGGGCGAGGCAACCGCCGCAGACCGATGCCATCGAAGAAGAACCGTTTGACTCGAGAATATCGCTGACTATGCGGACTGCATAGGGGTTCTCGGGTGCCGTGGGGATGACGGGCTTGAGGGCGCGCAGGGCAAGATTGCCGTGACCTATCTCACGACGGCCCACTCCGCGCTGTGCCTTGGCGTCACCTGTGGCGAAAGGAGGGAAGTTGTAGTGGAGTACAATCTGCTGATCATCCTGAATGAGTACCTCGTCCGTCTCCTTCATATCCATCTTGGTTCCGAGGGTCACGGTTGCAAGCGACTGAGTCTCACCACGGGTGAAGATGGCGGAACCGTGTGCACAGGGGAGGTAGTTCACCTCGCACCAGATGGGGCGCACCTCGTTGCAGACGCGGCCGTCCAGACGGCATCCCTCATCGAGAATCATATTGCGCATAGCCTCCTTCTCAACGTTTCCGTAGTAACGTCCCGCAAGTGCCACCTTAGTGTTATATGCATCCCTCTCTTCCAGAGAATCGCCGGGAGCGGGGATTGTTGCGATGAATTCGTCCTTGATTGCGTTGAAGCCGTCCTCGCGCTCGTGCTTGGGCTTTGCGCTCTTTGCGAGGGCATAGCACTTGTCGTAGCAGAAGCTGTGCACGGCCGCCCTGAGTTCTTCGTCCTGAAGGTCGTGGGGATAATCGCGCTTGTTTGCATCCGTACCGAGATCGTGCATAAGTTCTTTCTGTACGCGGCAATGGCGCTTGATTTCTTCGTGTGCGAACTTGATGGATTCGAGCATATCGTGCTCGCTCACTTCCTTCATTTCGCCTTCCACCATCATAATGTTCTCCTCAGTGGCGGCAACCATCAGTTCGAGGTCGGCGCGCTCCATATCGGAGAATGACGGATTGATGACGAACTTACCGTCGATACGGCAGACGCGTACCTCAGAAATGGGTCCGAGGAAAGGCAGGTCGGAAGTTGCAAGAGCGCAGGACGCAGCGAGTCCGGCGAGGGCGTCGGGCTGGGTATCCTTGTCTGCAGAGATGAGGGTTACGTTCACGAACACCTCCAGATGGAAATCATCCGGCCATAGAGGACGGATTGGACGGTCAATGAGGCGGGAGATGAGAATCTCATAGTCGGACGATTTGCCTTCCCTCTTCATAAAACCTCCGGGGAAGCGTCCGGCAGCATAGAATTTTTCCTTGTAATCTACCGTGAGGGGCATAAAGTCGGTTCCCTCTTTAACTTCTGAAGCAGCTGTCACTGTGGCAAGAAGCATAGTGCCACCCATTTTTACCACTGCGGATCCGGCTGCCTGCTTGGCAAGTTTACCGGTCTCGATTTCAATCACGCGGCCATCCGCGAGTTCAATTGTTTTGTTGATAATGTTCATCTTATTGTTTTCCTTAACGTCTAACGTCTATTGCCTGATGTCTGATGTTTGATGCTTGATGCTTGTTATCTGATGTCTGATGTCTGATGTCTGATGCTTGTCGCCCGTCGTCCGACATCTGTACTCAAAAATACTCGCCAATCTTTGCCAAGGTATTAGAAGCTGTTTTGAAATAATCGCTCTCGTTTGTTATGAATCTTTTCCAGCCTTTTGTTTCCGTCATTCAGTCACGTAGCTACGGCTACGCTCCTTCATTCCGGAAGCCAGAATGCAAGAAAAATCTTCTATAACAAACTTCGGCAATCATTTCAAAACAGCTTCTTATTTGAGATTCACTTATTTCATCAAAAAGGGGAGGCACCGCCATCGGCACCCCCCTTGTCTTTCCTATCGTGGATTATCGACGGAGACCGAGCTCCTTGATAATGTTTCTGTATCTCTCAATGTCAACATCCTGAAGATAATCCAGAATCTGACGTCTCTTGCCGACGAGGCGGAGAAGACTGCGACGTGTCACCACGTCTTTCTTGTTCTTCTTCACGTGCTCGGTAAGATGAGCGATACGGTAGGAAAATAAAGCAACCTGACTCTCTGCAGAACCTGTGTCTTTATTGGACTTTCCGTACTTCGCGAAAATCTCTTGCTTTTTTGAAGGCTCCAAATATTCGGCCATAATGCAAAAAATTGAGTTTGTTGTTGATATGTTCCGGCCACCGTGGCCAAAACGGGAGGCAAAGTTAATCATTAATATGCAAACTGGCAAATTTTACCATAAAATGCTTACATTTGCCTGATATGCGAAAAATGGTTGGAATCTTGGGAGTACTGTTCCTGTCGGGCAGTCTTTCCGCGCTTGTGTCCGCACAGGACTATTCCGAACTCGGTTATTATCAGGATTATTCTGGAGACTTGTCCACCCTTTTCCGTGGCAGGCAGGCCACAAAATACCAGTTTCCGTTCAACGGACATTGTTACTGGTCTGCGCCCGAATTCCTTGACGGGGACATTATGTATCACGGGAAAATCTACCGTGGCGTGAGTCTCAATCTGGACGCAAACCTTCAGACGCCTCTTGTGAAAGTCAATTCAGGTATCGTCACAGTGGCTATTCCGCCCTCCGAGGTTGATTGGATGACCATAGATGAGCACAGATTCGAGAATCTCCGGCTTGCAGGGCACACCGAAGCATCGGAAGGATTCTATGAACTCTTGTACGATGGCGGATCGTTCAGGCTTTACAAGAGGGTGGACAAGAAAATCGATTCTTCGGCCGAGAGCGTCAACGGAACAGAGATAGGCTATACTGACCTTTTCTATAAGGGGACAGTGCACACTTTCTTCAGATACGTTCCGTCGTATTTTCTGACAGAGGGTGACTCGCAACTTCAGCCTGTCCGTTCCAAGTCTTCCCTTCTCCGGCATTTCCCCGACAAGAAGAAGGCGGCTGTACAGTATCTGAGGTCGCTCAATACAGCTACATTCCGTATTACCAAGGAGCAATCCTATATAGAAATTGCAAAATTCGTGAGTCGATGAAATCAGTAGTCCGTTTCGCGATGATTCCCCGCGTTGCGATGATTCCCCGCGTTGCAATGATTCCCCGTATTGCGATGATCCCCCACTTTGTACTAGGTTTTCGTATTTTGCTGATACTCAGTGTTATGCTGGCGTCAGGCACTATGACACCCATCGCAGCTCATCCTGCCTCCTCAACTCATTCTGTTTCCTCAAATCAGCTGTCCTCCTCAGAACAGAGTATTCTGACTGCATCTAATATTCTGGAAGTCAAGAGGGTGGATCTTGACTCTCTGGTTCGTTTCCTCAAAAAAGAGGTCAATCCCCGCATCTATTACATCAAGGATTCCCGGGAGCAGTCAACCTTCTCTGTCAAGGGAGAAAGGGTGGATTTCTTCCGCCTCGTTGAGGTTGCTCTCCGCGAAAAAGGCTACAATGTAAGCACCTATGACGGGGCCCTCTACATTCTCCATTCCAAGAGTCTGTATGCCAGTCTCCCGACCGGCTTCTTTGACCGTGGCGGAGTGTCTGGGGACAATGCTGAACTGCATAGATATCTGGCTTCGCAGAACCTTTCGGTCACATACGAGAACAAGGTTTATGAGATAGGCGAGAGTGATGCCGGACGGACTGGAAAGGTCTATCTGAGCGGATACGTCCGTGACATTGCCAGCGGCGAACCGCTTGTCGGAGTTTCGGTCTATGACGAATCCTCGGCTTACACCGCCACTGATGCCGACGGATTCTACCGCCTCCAGCTTCCCGTCGGGGACAGGATACTCAACTTCAGCGGTTATTCTATGGAGGACCTGCACCTTAACATCAAGCTGTTCGACGACGGTTCCCTCGACGTGTCTATGAAGGAGAAAGTGACAGCTCTCACTGGAGTAGTGATATCGGCCGACGACGTTTCACGCCACAAGGACTCGCGGATAGGAATTGAGAAGGTGAGAATCAATACAATAAGCAAGGTGCCTGCAGCATTCGGAGAGGCCGACGTGCTCAAGGTCGTACTCACTCTTCCTGGCGTGAAGTCGGTAGGGGAGGCATCAAGTGGCTTCAACGTGCGCGGAGGATCCACGGACCAGAATCTCATCCTCTTCAATGACGGCACCATATACAATCCATCCCATATGTTCGGCCTGTTCTCCACCTTCAACACTGATGTCATCAGCGAGATAGAACTCTACAAGAGTTCCATCCCCTCTGAGTTCGGAGGTCGTATTTCCTCGGTTCTGGACGTAAGGGGCCGTGAGGGGAACTCAAACAAACTGACAGGATCCGTCGGATTGGGACTCCTCACCAGCCGCTTCCATCTCGAAGGCCCTCTGGGAAAAGGAAATGGAAAAGGAAATGGAAAAGGAAAAGGAAATGGAAACGGGAACGGGAACGGACAGGGAAGGACCACCTTCATAGTGGGAGGGCGCACCACCTATTCCAACTGGATTCTCAATCTGATACCTGAAGGGAGGAGCGATTATGCCGGCGGCAAGGCTGCCTTCCGCGACCTCAATGCCAGCGTGAGTCATCATTTCAATGAAAGGACATCCCTTCACGCCTATGCCTATCTTTCTCACGACGATTTTGCATTTCAGGGCGACACGACTTTCCGTTATGACAATATGAACTTCTCGCTCAAGCTGCGCAGCAATTTCAACGAGAAGAACAGTCTGATAGTTGTTGCGGGATATGACAGTTACAGGAGCGGGTTTGACAATGACTTCAACGAACAGTCAGGCTACACCATCAGCACGGGTACAAATCAGGCTTTCGCCAAGATTTCATTCAAGTCCAGTCTCGGACAGAAACACAGCCTGAGCTACGGTCTGAACGGAGTCTATTATATGCTCAACCCGGGGACCCTCAGTCCTCTTTATAAAGAGACACTGGTGACTCCCAGATCGCTCGATGAGCAGAACGGGCTTGAACTTGCGGCCTACGTGAGCGATGTCTGGACTCCGGACGAGAAACTGTCTCTCGAGGGAGGAATACGATATTCCGGCTTCGTTGCTATGCGGCCGGGAGGATATCACCATTCCCCGGAATTCAGATTCTCCGGCAAATACTCGTTCCGGGACAATCTCTCCCTCAAGGCCGGATTCAACAGTATGAATCAGTATATTCACCTGATTTCCAATACTTCATCCATCTCGCCGATGGATACTTGGCAGCTTACCGGCGACAAGGTCAAGCCGCAGAAGGGATGGCAGGCGGCGGGCGGACTCTACTGGACTGTCGGCGGCAAGCTTGACATTTCTATGGAGGGCTATTATAAGAGAATGTCCAATTATCTGGACTACAAATCCGGAGCGGTACTGGTGATGAACGAGGCTCTGTCCGACTGGCTTGTACCTACATACGGCAAGGCATACGGAGTGGAACTGCTCCTTAAGAAGACTGTCGGGAAACTGAACGGCTGGCTGTCCTACACCTATTCACGGACCTTCCTCCGGGAGATGCAGGACCGTGGGGTGGAGACCATAAACGGAGGTGACTGGTACAATGCTCCGCACGACAAGCCGCACGATGTCAAGATGGTGGCCAATTACAAGATAACTCACAGATATTCAGTTTCTCTGAATCTGGACTATTCGACAGGACGTCCCGTTACCGTGCCCAACGGAAAATATGTTTACGGGGGAGGCTATCGTCTGGCATACACGGAGAGGAATGCCTACCGTGTGCCTGATTATTTCAGGATGGATTTGGCAATGAACATCGAGCCCGGCCATTATCTCAAGCAGTTCTCCCATATGTCGGTGACTTTCGGAGTATATAATGTGACCGGCCGCAGGAACGCCTATTCAGTCTTTTATACGACCCAGGGAGGCACGGCTGTTCACGGACGTATGCTTTCCGTTTTCGCCTGTCCGATTCCATACATAAACCTCAATCTGAAATTCTGACGATGAACAAGCATATTTTACTTCTTGTCGCTGTTTCTCTGCTCGCTGCCGGATGCGTATATGATTTCTCGGCTTATCTCGGCCCGACCCAGAAGCGTCTTGTGGTTGAGGGTGAGCTTATGGTGGGGAGTCAGTCCAAAGTGATTCTGTCCTACGTCACTGCAACCGACAGCTACAGCGAAAGTTATCCCGAGAAACCCGCGACCGTCCTGCTCAAGGGTGAGGATGGAAGCAGCTATGAAGGAGTGCCGGATGAATCATCTCCCGGCAACTACGCCCTTGACCTCAGGAAAGCTTCTCCCGATACGCGATACAGGCTGCTTGTCACCAACGGTGACACAGGCAGGGACTACGAGACAGACTGGCTTGAGGTGAGCAAGGCTGCCGTTATTGACAGTCTGTCATCGATGCTCCTGAACGACAAGGTGGCCATAGGCATAAGTCTCCACGCGAACGGAGAAAAGTATTTCCGCTGGAATTACGAGGAAATATACGAGTATACCTCCGATTATCGTGCATACGTGTACTACGTTCCAGTGAGCAGTCTCACTCCTGCCGAAAGGGCGGCGAACCCTTTCGGAAAGGTCGTTCCTTACCCTGACAACGAAAACAACTATTACTGCTGGTCAGGTGACCATTCCACCGAAATCCTCATTTTCAATACAAAGGAACAGTCGGATGACCGCTTCGTGGACCTTGAATTCCGCACTATTGCCAGGACAAACATCCGGCTCTCCGAACTCTATTACATCAAGGTGAGGGTGGCCACTCTGAACGAGGATGCCTACAGGTACTGGCAGAACATCAAGTCCAATTCGGACTACAACGGGAGTCTCTTCTCCCCAAATCCCAGCGAAATGAGAGGCAACATCAGATGCATTCAGGACGCCGGCGAGTCGGTGATTGGCTTCATATATCTGTCTCAGGCCGCCGAGGCCGAACTGTACATAGACAACCAGAAGACACATTATTATGATTCCAGGGGCAGATACAGTATCTCTCCGGAACTCTGCGAGTCCAAGGACTTGTGGCCCAACCTCTTCCGGCTTGGCAACATTCCCGTTGTCCAGGAAACAGGCCCGGGAGTCTCCGAAACGGACCCTCCTTATTACTGGGTCAGCAAATACTGCGCTGACTGCCGCACTATGGGCGGGACCAAGTCAAAACCGTCCTTCTGGCCCAACAAACACCAATAAGCAAATCTCATTCGGAATGAAAAAGAACTTTACGATATTCTTGCTTCTCCTTGCCTGTTTGCTGCCCCTGTCTGCGCAGAACCATCTGAGGGAAAGGGTCTATCTGTCCACTGACAAGGCTGTATATGTCGCTGGAGACGCTCTCTGGTGTTCAGCATACTGTGTGGATGTAAACATACGCAGGCTTTCCGGTTTCAGCAGCACGGCTTATGTGGAATTGCACTCCACCGACGGCCTGGCCTGCACCGGCAAGATAGCGCTCGAAAAAGGCCGCGGGGCCGGACGCATAGACCTGCCGAACACCCTGCCTACGGGCAATTACCGGCTGCTGGCCTATACGGCCCAGAGCTGTAATGAACAGGGCTATGATTATCTTATGGGTTCCCGGATTATCTCCGTATTCAATCCTCTCTCCAATGACAGAGTCAAAAACGGGGTGGAACTGGTCGGTGATGGAGACTATAAGGCCCTGAGTGTCACGCCGGAGGCATCCGGTTCGTACTTGCCTGACACCACTCTGCACGTGGAAGCATCGGGAGACGCGGACGGAAATGCCTGCATCACACTTGCAAACATCGGAAAGTCCCCAATCAGCTTCGATTTGTCCGTTTATCACGATGACGGCATCAATACCCCATCGTCGTTGCACATCGGAGATTTTATCTCTTGTCTGGATAAACTCCCGAAGCACCCTTCTTTCTCTTTGAACCGCATTCCGGACTATGAGGGTGAGATAATAAGAGCCAAAGTGGTCGGGATTGATAAGGCCGGGCTTGGCGCAGTCAGCGGCAAGTTTGCATTCTTCTCCGTACCCGATGTCAGGCCGGGTGTCTATTCTGCCGAAATTGACGGTGACGGTGGGGCCGTAATCTTCACCTCCAACATCTATGGCAACAAGGATCTTTTTCTTGAGATCCCCGGTCTTGAGGAGGGTGTGGTCTGCCATTTGGAGGCTGAATCGCCATTCGTGAACGTCAATCCCGGAGAGATATGTCCTCTGCGTCTATGCCCGTCTCTAGCAGGCAGCCTTGAGGCCAGAAGTGTCAGTATGCAGATTGGCAGGGCTTTCGACTCCGACACCCTGTACGACTTCCTTCCAGTGAATGATTCCGAACTTTTTTCCAGCGAAGTGGAGCGCTACAATCTTGATGACTACACCCGTTTTCCTCTGATGGAAGAGACCATAGTCGAGTTCATAACTGAGCTCAGAGTTCGCAGTTTCGAAGGACGCAGAGATATTCAGGTGCTTATGAAGGACTCATTCAACAATGCCTATTTCTCTTCGGCTTCCACGTTGGCTATGATTGACGGAGTACCGGTGTTCGATCACGGAAAAGTGCTCGACTGTGATCCCTCCCTCATTCATTATGTAGATATCTATCCCTATACCTATGTTATTGGAAAGCGGAGTTTCTCGGGCGTTGTGAACTTCATAACCTACAAGGGCAATCTGCCAGGCATCAAGTTCGATGACAATGTGAGAATTGTCAGTTTCCAGGGCACTGCCTATCCTCAGGCCTTTACCTGTGAGGGAGTTGATGAGGCCTATCCGGACTATCGTCAGACCATATTCTGGCACCCGATTCTGTCTCTTGAACCGGGGCAGAGCTATACTGTCAAATGCAAAACGCCCGCGTATGGCGGACGTTTCAACATAGTTGCCGAAGGGGTCTCCGATGATCTCGAGGGTATTTACAGCCAGACTTTCATCGAGCTGGGCCCACGGTGAGCCCAATGGTAATAGGGAATTGTATCAGTGACTCCCTGCACTGTCTCCTGACAGAAAACAATGGGACCTCTTTCAAGTGAGTGCTTCCCCCTGTCAGCCTCCACGGCCTCGTTGGCCACGACGCTGCGCTCTGCCATATCCAGATGCAGTTCCACCTTGTCACCCTCATTCCATTTGCGCCTTATGCAGAAATAGCCGTCCTGCAGCTCGGCTTCTATTTTTTCTCCATTCACGCTCACGCTGTAGTCCAGCCGGACATCGTCGGCATAGCTGTACAGGTCAGAGGGAACAACCTCGCCACGCACCCAGCCCGGAATCCGGAGTCTGAGGGTGAAAGGACGCTCGGGAGAATTGTCGATGCTTATCCGGATGTCTCCGTTCCAGGGGTAGTCGGTATTCTGGCTCAGTACGATTGCCTGCCCGTCAAGTTCTTGGGTCAGGGTATTGGACATATACAGGTTCACGTAAAGATTGTCATCCTTGACTGCATAGACATATCCCGGCACTGAGGGTATGAAACGGCAGATGTTTGAGGGGCAGCAGGCACAGCCGAACCAGGGCTGACGCTGATATAATCTGTTGCATTCCAATGGGTTGGGATAGAAGAAACTATTTCCTTCCTCTGATACGCCGGAAATGAGTCCGTTGTAAAGGGTGCGCTCGAGCACATCGAAGTACTTGGATTCTCCGTGGAGCAGGAACATCCTGTAGTTGAAATAAACGAAGCCTATGGCGGCGCAGGTCTCGCAGTATGCGCTCTCGTTGGGGAGTTCGTAGTTCTTTCCGAATGCCTCGCCCCTGTTGGTGGCTCCCACGCCTCCGGTTATGTATAGTTTCTTGCTGACGATATTCTCCCAGATACGGTCTATTGCGTCGATGTATTTCTGATCTCCGGTGAGAGCGGCCACATCGGCCACTCCGGAGTAGAAGTATGTGGCTCTGACTGCGTGACCTACGGCCTCGTCCTGCTCCAGTATGGGCAGATGGGCCTGAGAATATTCGTCGCGTCGGCCGGTCGTTCCCCTTCTGTCCACGAAGAATCTGGCCTGGTCGAGGTATTTCCTGTCGCCGGTCACGGTGTAGAGTTTTGCAAGGGCCATCTCAGCTATTTCGTGTCCCGGAACCCTCACAATCTGGTTTTCTCCCGGTCCTATCTCCCGGCAGACACAGTCTGCGTATTTGATGGCTATGTCCAGGAAATTGCGCTTGCCTGTGGCCTGGTAATGAGCAATGGCTCCCTCCACCATATGTCCGAGATTGTAGAATTCGTGGCTGAGTTCCTCCACTTTGCTCCATCTTTGAGGGCCTTCCCACTCGTGGGGGTGCCAGGGATTCATCTGACGTGCTGTGTTGAGGTATCCGTCAGCTTCCTGAGCTGCAGCCACAAGAGTAAGCACGCTGTCGATATAGGCCTCCAGTCCGGCATCCGGATAGGTTTGGAGTATATAGCTGGCTCCTTCTATTGTCTTGTAAACATCTGTATCGTCGAAGGAATAACCTCCTATGACATAGGTCGAATCAGGCTTTGTCGCCCTTACAAAATTCTCGTAGCGTCCGGTTTCTTCGCACTTGCTGAAGGCAAGGGGGATAGTGACCTCACGGCTGGCCTTGAGCCTCTGGCCCCAGAACTCATCGCTTACCTTGACGGAGGTGAAGGCGACAGGCTCTATCGGGTATGATGGACCACTGTTCTTCTCTGTGCAGGAGAAGACTGCTGCTGCCGCAATGGCAGTGAACAAAATCTTTTTCATAGAAAAATGAATATAGTGAATCTCGGAAACGAAAAATGGGCTGACTGCTTGGTGTCGCGGTCAGTCCCATATTCCGGTATGTGATGCTATTTGATTTCGATGGGTTTGTACTTGGGCACAAGGCTCTTCATAATGCTCCAGGCGATGATGTATGCCACACCGCAGAAACAGAACATAATGAAGTATCCGGCAGGTTTGCCTTCGAATCCGAGGAATGTGAACCCGCTTCCCAGTTCTTCAGCGTGTGTGAAGAGATTTCCGGCAACTTTCTGGATAATCATCGATCCTACTCCTCCGGCCATTGCGCCTATTCCGGT
>DCIN01000073.1:16720-21260 GCA_002315815.1 Bacteroidales bacterium UBA1725
GGAGTGTTGAAGTGCATTCCGAGAGGCTGGGCGAGAAGGGCGCAGAGAGGGAAGAATGCGAAGATGAGCATAGAGAGCATACGACCGCTGTAGGGGTGCATACCCTTCTTCTCCACGAAGAGTTTGGGCAGGTAGCCACCGAAGATGGAAATGACGGTGACTATTGCATATAGAGTGAATATCAGTCCCTGACCGAGACCGGAAGTGGCAGGTGCGCTGAACTGATTGCTGAAATATGAAGGAGCCCAGAACAGGAAGAACCACCATACTCCGTCGGTGAAAAATTTGCCCACGATGAATGCCCAGGTCTGCTTGTATCCGAAGCACTTTCCGAAAGGAATAGCCTTCTGAGCAGCGATGGCAGCCTTTTCAGCAGCCTCGGCGGCATCGTCCTGATGCATATATTCAAGTTCCGCCTCGTTCACGTGCTTGCTGTTTTCAGGCTTGTCGTACATAAATGCCCAGAAGAACATCCAGATGAATCCGAGTCCGCCGATGATGATGAAAGCCCATTCCCAACCGAACTTGAGTGCGAGAGGGGGTATGCACAGAGGAGCTGCGAGAGCACCTACAGATGCACCGGCATTGAATATGGAAGTTGCGAATGCACGGTCTTTCTTGGGAAAGTATTCGGCAGTGACCTTGATGGCTGCGGGGAAGTTGCCTGCTTCGCCTAGAGCGAGGATGCCACGGCACAGCAGGAAGAGATATACTGATGTGGTTGAGATGGCCAGAGCTACGTTGCTCCCGGTTTCTATTGCCTTGAGGGCTGTTGCGCTTTCCACTCCGTCCACGAAAAGGGCAGTTGCCCAACCGCAGGCGGCGTGCATACAGGCACCCAGAGACCATACGCCGATGGCGATGAGGTAGCCCTTCTTGGTCCCCATCCAATCCACGAACTTGCCGGCGAACAGGCAGGCGATTGCGTAGAAGATGGAGAAGAATGAGGTGATGGTACCGTAGTTCGCGTCAGTCCAATGGAACTCGGGCTTGATGAACTCCTCGTAGGTGAGGGAGAGAACCTGACGGTCGAGGTAGTTCACGGTCGTTGCCACGAACAGCAGCGAGCAGAGCCACCAGCGCCAGTTGGTCATTAATTTTTTCTGTGTTGACATATAAATATATAGGTTGGTATTATCTTACTTCTCTTACAATTGCGAGGGCCTCTCGGCAGAGTTGAGAAATCTTTCCCCAGTCTTTGGCTGCAATGGCATCCTTTGGGAAGAGATTTGACCCCATCCCGACACAGGTCACTCCTGCCTTGAACCATCCTTCGAGATTCTCCTTCTCCGGCTTGACACCTCCGGTAACCATAATCTTTGTCCAAGGCATAGGGGCACGGAGACCTTTGACGAACTTGGGGCCGAGAACATCTCCTGGGAATACTTTGCAGACATCACAGCCTGCCTCCTGTGCCATCCCCACTTCAGTGACGCTTCCGCAACCGGGGCAATAGGGAATGAGCCTGCGGTTGCATACAGGTGCAACGGCAGGATTGAAGAGAGGTCCGACAACGAAGTTCGCTCCCAGCTGAATATATAAAGATGCCGTACCGGGATCAACCACGGAGCCTATTCCCATAATCATTCCGGGAAGTTCAGCATTGGCATACTTCACCAGTTCTCCGAAAACTTCCTGGGCGAAGTCGCCTCTGTTGGCGAACTCGAAGGCGCGGATTCCTCCGTCATAGCAAGCCTTCAAAACATTCTTGCTTACCTCAAGGTCGGAATTGTAGAAAACAGGAACTATCCCGGTCTCATGCATAGTCATCAGGACCTGCAACTTGTCATATTTTGCCATAATAATATCCAGTTCTTTTTATCAGTATGCTGTTTCTTCAGAGTGTGTTTCTTCAGAGTTCTGTCTCTTTGGAGTCCTATCTCTGTACTCTACCGTTGGCGCTTCCTCCGGCCAGAGCGAGGACCTCCTCTTCGCTCACCTGATTGAAATCGCCGTTCACAGTGTGCTTCAACGCTGATGCTGCCACTGCGAACTCAAGAGCAGCGGCCTGGTTGCCGGGGTACTTGAGCATTCCGTGGATGAGGCCTCCGGAGAATGAATCTCCTCCCCCCACGCGGTCAATGATTGGATTGATTTCGTAACGCTTTGACTGATAGAATTCTTTCCCATCATATATGAGGGCTTTCCAACCGTTGTAAGTGGCTGAATAGGATTCGCGGAGCGTCGAAACAACATACTTGAATCCGAATTCCTTCATCATTTGTCTGAATATTCCTTCGTAGCCGGAAGCGTCGGTATTGCCTCCCTCCACATCTGCATCGGGTTTGAAACCGAGGCAGAGTTCTGCGTCCTCCTCGTTGCCTATGCACACGTCCACATATTTCATCAGAGGGCGCATCACGGAAATGGCTTTCTCGGAGGTCCAAAGCTTCTTGCGGAAATTGAGATCGACGGACACCGTGACACCGTGACGTTTCGCCGCCTCGCAGGCGAGTCTGGTAAGTTCTGCGGCCTTGTCGGATATCGCAGGGGTGATGCCGGACCAGTGGAACCAGACGGCTCCTTCCATTATCGAATCGAAATCAAAGTCTTGAGGGTCAGCTTCGGCAATGGCTGAATGCGCTCTGTCGTAGATGACTTTGGACGGGCGCATCGAGGCTCCTGTCTCGGCATAGTAGAGTCCGATTCTGTCACCTCCGCGGGATATGTATCCGGTATTCACGCCATAGCGCCGCAGAGCGTTGATTGCAATCTGCCCTATCTCGTGCTTGGGAAGTTTTGAAACATAATATGCATCGTGGCCGTAGTTCGCGAGGCTGACAGCTACGTTTGCCTCACCGCCGCCGGGGATGATTCTGAATTTATCTGCCTGAATGAAACGGTCGTTGCCGTCGGGGCTGAGACGGAGCATAATTTCTCCGAATGTTATCACTTTGGACATAATTGGGATTATTGTTCTTTACAGCCTACAAATGTAGTAAAAAATCACTTTATTTCCTTTAGCCTGATGATAAGGTAGGGAAGGCCGGGCAGGCTGATGCTTCTGCCTCCTGCATCCTCCACTCTGTAGCGTCCCGGCTTGCCCAGGACGAACTCTGTCGGGCATTCGGTTACCGTCATATTCCAGGTGTCGATAATCTCGGCCTTGAATCTGGTGCCTTCCAGCAGTTTGCGCCCACAGGTATTGTTCTTCACCGGCAGGTTGAATCGCCACTCCGTCATTATCTCTTTCCCGGTATATATCATATAATAACCTTCCCCTGCTGCGGAAACGTGTGGGTCCCAGCTTGTGTCGGCAAGACCCAGTGGTTTGGGCAGGTCTTCCAGAATCTCTCTGGTGAACTTTATTCTCTTCCAGGATTCTCCTACGAAATCGCCTCCAACGGCGAGATAATCGTGAAGCATACCTTCGTCTCCGTCGGTGACGAAGCACTCGGCGTGAGTGACATAGGTACCGACCATAAGGCCCTGCCATATTCTGTGGAGCTCCTCCTGTCCGCTCAGACAACCCCAGCGGGAGTCCATATTGCCTTCGTAGCATACCTCGTCGAAGACAACGGGTTTGTGATATATGTTCTTGACGATGACGGCCCTTCCGAAATCCTCCACAGGAGCCTGGTCCTGAATGCTTACGTGGCTGTAGAGATCTTTGAAATTGTTTTCATAATAGGTTGATGTGTAGCCGTGTACGGAGCAGGGATGCCCGTACGGGTCCGTTGACCTGATTTCTGCCGCAAACAAATCCCAGTTGTCGCGAGGGATGAAGAGCAATCCGTCGAATTCGTTGGCAAGAGACCACCATACGTTCCTGAAAGAAGACAGACGTGCCGTCATATATCTGATATATCTCAGGTTGGTTTCAAGTGGCATACGGTCGAAGCCCCATCTTCCTCCGTCGTATGGATGAAAAAGCACCAGTTCCGCCTCAACTCCGATTTCCTGCAGAGCTTTGACCCTGCTTTCCACCAGACGGAAATATGCCGGGTCAAAGCGTTCGAAATCCCAACTTCCATCCTCCTTCTTCTCGAAGGGATATACTGTGGGTTCAGTGATACTGTCTTTCAGATTATGAAGGAATACAAGACATCTCATCTTGTTGAATCCGGCCTCCTTCATAGACTTGACGGTACGCTCGGGATAATCTCCCCTGACGTGCATCCAATCGTAGGCTGTCGTGCCTACAGGATAATACCAGCCACCGTCGGCATACTTGAAATTCGTTCCTTCAGTATGGACCGGTCCGTGGTTGCCTTCCTTGGCAGCCGTGCATACGAAAGAGCCCTTTTTCCCGTTGAGGGAAGTAAGGCTGCTTTTCGTGCGGAAGTTCCATTCACCTTCTGCATCAGGCATAAAACGTAACTTGAACACTCCGTCTCCATCGTAGAAACCGTTCACCTTGAATGTTCTGCCATCCGGTCCGTTGAATACTGCACTCAGTTCAGCATCAAAGGGATTGCCCTTGACAGGAACATTCAGAATGTATTCGAAAGTGTCCCATTTCTCGACTTCAATTGCGTTGATTCGAATGTTGCCGGCGAATAGCGCCAGAATCGTCATTATAAGTAATTTCTTCATAACT
>DCIN01000073.1:21362-21498 GCA_002315815.1 Bacteroidales bacterium UBA1725
TTCAGCGGTACCAAACGCTCTTCGCCGGCCCTTTCGTACCGCTCAGGACCTCCAGCGGTACCAAACGCTACTCCTTTCGCGGCATCCGGCCCTTCCGTACCGCACAGGGTATTCAGCGGTACCAAACGCTCTTCGC
>DCIN01000073.1:21609-21761 GCA_002315815.1 Bacteroidales bacterium UBA1725
AGCGGTACCAAACGCCCTTCGCCGGGCCTTCCGTACCGCACAGGGGCTTCAGCGGTACCAGACGCCCTTCGCCGGGCCTTCCGTACCGCTCAAGAGCTTCAGCGGTACCAAACGTTCTCCTTCCGCGGCATCCGGCCCTTCCGTACCGCTCA
>DCIN01000018.1:0-20541 GCA_002315815.1 Bacteroidales bacterium UBA1725
AGCTGAACAGAGGACGCGACTCGTCTATGCCCAACGGTGTGGGCATAGACTCCGTTCGCAGGTTCACAACCGATGTGGTCGCGGCTGCACTTGTAAAAGACAGCAATATCGCGGTTTGTACCGCTATCAATAATTTCGACATTTTCTATATCCTGATGATTACTGTTTTTGTGAAACTATCGCGGATTGTCTGAAAAAGACAATAATAGGCGAAGCAAAAATGCATAGGAGCCTGCGGGTTTACTCGCAGGCTCCCTTGAAAAGTCATAAAAGCACGGAACTGTTAATATCCGGGGTTCTGGGTGAGTTTGTCGGGGTTGAGCACATTCTGGGCGTAAGGTATAGGATAGATGAGTTCGTGAGCATCTATCGCAGTATTATCGCCGTATTCGTACTGAAGAATTGTCTTGTGAATGGCAGGAGCATTCGCTCTGCTGTAGAATGTGGTCATCACGTCAAGGGCTTTTCCTGTGCGGACAAGATCGTACCAGCGGTGTCCTTCCATACAGAGTTCGAGCCGTCTTTCCAATGCAATGGCCTCGGCCACAGCTGCCTTGTCCACTGCAACATTGGTTGCGACTCCGGCTCTGTCACGTACTTTCTTGAGTTCGGCGATCGCATCGGCGGGGTTGGTCTCATTCAGGCACTCAGCGTATTTGAGAAGGATGTCGGAATAACGGCTGATGATGGTATGACAACCGCAGTCGGGGTTGTTTCCAGAATTGCCGTCAAGCACGTTCTGATAATCAAAATACTTGAGTGTCATAGGAATGGTACAACCATAGTCGGGAGATACACAGTCCAGATAGATTACTGATCGTCTCTTGTCGTTACTTTCGAATTTAGACTCAAGCTCGTGGGTCATCATAAGGACATTGACTCCGAAAATCTGGCTTCCCTGCTTCTTGGGATCGATGGGAATACCCTGAATATTGCCCAGAGACGCTCTTCCGAGATAGTTGGCCAAAGAAGGTGTCTGATTGTGTGCGTACTGAATAGAGAAGATTATTTCCTTGTTGTTGGCGTTGTTGGAATCGAAGATGGACTCATAATCGGAGAGAAGTCCGAGTTCGGAACCTTCTTTTTTAATCACCTTCTCGAAGTATGTCTTGGCATTGGAATAATCGGCTCTGGTGAGATATACGTCTCCAAGTATGGCCTGTGCCGCAGTCGAGGTGGCCTTGCCCTTGTTGGCAGCGGTTTGGAATGCGGGAAGCATAGTCTCAGCATCCTTGAGGTCGAGCACTATCTGCTCGTAAACCTTATCCTTGGCAGTACGGCCATAATTGAACACGGCCATATAGTCCTTGATGTCCTCGAGCACAAGGGGAACGTCTCCCCATACACGTACCATCACATAATACACATATCCGCGCAGGAACTTGGCCTGTCCGACAAGACTGTTGTATTCTTCTTGTGTTGCATTCATCTTGTCCATCGCCTCTATTACAAGGTTGCAGCGGTTGACAATCTGATAGCAGGCATACCAGAGACCGCTGATGACGGTATTCTGGGCATCTACCGTAGATTCGTGAAGAGAAATATGAGCGGAGGAGTTGTTGAGTTTGTAGTCGTAGGCATTGTCTGTCGGAAGTTCACCGATATACACAATGCCGTTGGCGAAGTCACCTCTCATTCCGCCGTAAGCGGCATAGAGGACAGTCTCGACCTCGCTGACAGTATTCATATAGTTCTCCGCAGTCATACTGTCCGTAGGATACAGATTGAAAGATGACTCTTTGCAAGATGACAGTACAAACAATACGGCAGTCAAAGTGAAGAAT
The DNA here is from genome assembly GCA_002315815.1 of Bacteroidales bacterium UBA1725. Lineage (GTDB taxonomy): Bacteria > Bacteroidota > Bacteroidia > Bacteroidales > UBA932 > Cryptobacteroides. Next base: position 1,785 of record DCIN01000018.1, read on the forward strand.
ATCTTTTTCATTGCTTTGTTCATTTTAGGATTGGACTAGAATTCCACATTTACGCCGAAAGTGAATGTGCGAACTGCAGGGTAGTTACCACCATCGGATCCGCCTGTTGCACCACCCATTCCGCCTGCCTCGACAGAATATCCGGGATATTCGTCGATGGAAAAGAGATTCTGGGCATTGGCGCTGAGTCTGAGACCCTGCATACCGATTTTTTTGCAGACGCTCTTGGGTATGTTGTAACCTATCGCAAGGTTGCGCAGTTTGATATAATCGGATTTGAAGAGGTAACGCGTCTGGCTCATAAGAGCAAGCAGAACGTTGGATGAACCGGCCTTCTGGGAGATTCCGTCGCCGGGATCGCTGGAACTGCGCCATCTGTTCCGGGCATATACCGAGAATGCGTTCTCCATATGTCTGTTGAGGCCGGAAGCGTAGCCGAATCCCCAGTAAATGAGACCACCGTACTGGAAATCAAACACGCAGGAAAGATCCCAGTTCCTCCAGGAAATCTGATTGGACCATCCGGCATTGAACTTGGGCATATTGTTGCCTGCATAGACCATATCATCCGTATTGATGACACCGTCATTGTTGGCATCCTTGAACTTGAGGTCACCCGCTTTGCCCATTCCATAAAGTTTGGGAGTTTTTGCGGCTTCTTCGTCAGTAACGAAAACTCCGTCATTGATGTAGCAGTAGATGTCACCCAGAGGTCTGCCTACATAGTTACGTACCATTCCGGTAGCAGAACCGTAGTAATCGTTTCCGGTGGCCAGAGACAGGAGCTTGTTCCTGTTGAATGAGATGTTGAACGTGGTCATCCACTTCACTTCCCTGTCAATGACAGGAGCACTGATTCCAATTTCAAGACCGCGGTTCTGAATCTGACCTGCGTTCATCGTCACGGTTCCACTTTTTCCGTTGAGGTTGGGGATGGAAGCGGAAAGGACGGCATCGCTGGTACGAGTGTACCAGTCAACATTCAGGGACAGTTTGTTGAAGAAACCGAGGTCAACACCGAGGTCAAACTGCTTGTTGGTCTCCCATCCGAGATTCTGGTTGGAATAACCTGAAGGATAGTAACCTGTGACAGCTGCTATGCCGGTTCCCTGTCCGAAGGTGTAATTCGTGGTGGAAAGGGTTGATGTCCAGACATAGTTGCTGCCGATGTTGTCGTTTCCGGTAACACCATAACTTGCCCTGATTTTGGCTACGTTAAGCCAGTCGATACCCTTCATAAAACTCTCTTCAGCAATATTCCAGGCACCGGATACGGACCAGAAAATACCGGCTCTGTTGCCGGGACCGAATTTGGATGAGCGATCCCTTCTGACAGAAGCGGATGCCACATACTTGTTCATATAGCTGTAGTTCACACGTCCGAACAGGGCGTCGAACTTATACTCGGTATTGCTGGAAGAACCGTTCCAGATATACGCACCGTTCACATTGGTGATATTGGTGTTGCCGTATGCTACGGGATAGTCGGAACTTGTGCGGTCGTCCTGACGCACTCCGAACCCGTTGTAGTATGCATAGTCATAACCGAGCATAGCCACGAGATTGTGGTTGCCGAAATCCTTGGTATATGTTGCAGTGGAGGACCAGTAGATATTGTAGTTGAAAGTAGTGGCCCTGTATGCATCTATTGCGGCAAGATTGGGATTGGATTTGTTTCCCTGCCTGGAAGAACCGGGGCTGTATGCGGAACGATAGTACTCGTTCTTGACATTGGTTGTGGTAGCGTTGATATCCGAGTTGATTACAAGTCCCTTGACCGGAGTAATCTTGAGGAATCCTTTGACAAGAGCCGTCATAGTGTTGTAATCATCATTGATTTCCAACAGTTTGCTCAAAGGGTTGCAGAGCTCGGAGTTAAAGTCTGTCCCGGTAGTATGCTGCTGAATCTGGAAATAGTCACCATTGTCGGTATAGGGGCCGTAAATGGGAGGATATGCGACAGCCTCTGCGATGGTTCCGGCAGTTACAGTGGTGTTGCCTCCCGAAGTGGTCTGCCTGCGCTGCTTCTGATATGTGGGAGCTATGCTCAATCCGGCAGAGAGCCACTTGGTCACGTCAACCTCGACATCAGCCTTCACTCCAATCTTCTTGTTGAAGGAGTTCTGCACTATACCGGTCTGATCCTGGAACTGGGCGGAAATAGAGTAACGTACCTTTTCTCCGGATCCACGGACGGCAATGTTGTAACGCTGGAAGGGAGAAGTCCTGAAATAGACATCCTTCTGCCAATTGGTGATGTGCCATTGACTGGGATCGTCAAGTATTGCAAGGGCTGCCATACCGTTGGCGGCACGGGCTTCCTTGATCATATCGGCGAACTCATAGGCATCAAGTACGTCAATGTATCTTTGAGGCTGCGATACACCGGCCTGTGCGCTGAAAGTGATTCTGGGTTCTCCCTTCTGACTTCTCTTGGTTGTGACCATAATGACACCGTTTCCGGCGCGTGAACCGTAGATTGCAGCCGAAGCGGCATCCTTGAGAACAGTGATGGTCTCTATGTCTTCAGCACTGATGCTGGAGAAGAAACTGGCATCGTTGGTCGGGTATCCGTCAATCACATACAGAGGATTGCTGGAAGCTGTGAGGGAACCGGTACCACGGATACGCATCGACACTTCCGAACCGGGCTGACCATCGTTCTGAACGATATACAGACCGGGCAGCTGGCCGTAGAGGGATTCTCCGAGAGTTCCGACCGGCATCTTTTCGAGTTTGTCAGCCTTGACAGAAGAAACCGCCGTAGTCACAGAACGTTTGGGTAAATTACCATAGCCGACAACCACTGCCTCGTCAAGTGCGAGCGTGTCATCCTTGAGAGTAATGAGGAGTTCTCCGCCATCCCACTCAATTTCCTGATTTTCGTATCCGATACAACTCACTTCGAGAGTGACACCCTTGGGCATTTGCTCAAGCGAGAAATTGCCGTCAAGGTCGGAAACCACTCCCTGTTTTGTCCCTTTCACCATCACGGCTGCGCCTATCACGGCTTCTCCCTTGGAGTCGATGACCTTTCCGAGTGCAGCCTGTGCCTGAGCTTTGACTCCGGACTTCACAATCTTGCTGACAATGACATTCTTGCCTTGAATCTCATAAGAAAGACTCTGTCCGGCGAGAATCTGATCTACGGCCTGCTTGAGGTCGGTGGCATTCACACTCACTTTCTTCTGAGTGTCAATATCTCCTGCCGCATAGACAAAAGAATAGCCGGTGCTCGATTTCATACCATCGATAGCCTCCTTGACAGTCACATTGTCTGCCTTGTAGGAGATGGTCTGGGACCAAGCACTGAAACTGATGAGAAACAAACACGCGGTCAACAATAAAACCGCCTTTTTTCTAAACATAAGAATAGTGTTAAAAAATTAATGAGTTAGAATTTGATTGTTTGGTACAGACACAGACATAAACACTACTGCGGCAGTGTTACGCCTGTGTCTTTCCAAAACTATTATATTAACCAAATCTGTCCGTCATAGTTTTCAGTATAAGGTTATATTTCCATCATAATCCTTCTTGCTGTGAATTCTGCCGGTAGCACAGAAAGCATCGAGAACTTCATCAATGGTCAGACACTTGCGGGTGAAATCTCCGTAGAACCTGTATCCCTCAAGATATTCATTCTCTATCGTTATCTGCACATTGTAACTGCGCTCAAGTTCACGGGCAATGTCTGTCAGCAGCTCTTCGTCAAAAAACAACTGGCCTTCGACCCAGGAGGAGGATCGCTGCACCTTGGATTTATTGATTGTCAACTCCCCGCTGCACTTGTTCAGAACGCACTTCTGATTTGGTGCAAGATACGAATCGAAAGATTGTTTCAGCATATTTGTCAGTGCCACCTTTCCTTCCTCCAGTGAGACAGTAGCCTCCATATCACTATCGTAATTGCGGAAATTGAACTTGGTGCCGAGGACCTTGACAGAAAGTTCCGCCGTGTTCACCACAAATGGTTTGTCCGGGTTGGGGGTGACATCAAAATGACCTTCCCCAGATAATCGCACAGTCCTGTCCTCCACGCCGAAGCCTTGAGAATAACAGATTCTGGAACCGGCATTCAGCCATACCTCCGTACTGTCAGGAAGCACCACTCTGGTACGCGAACCCAAAGGGGACTCTATCACCATATCGGCAAAGGAGTCCATAGTTTTCTCGCTTCCCATTCTGAAGGAAAAAAAGCACAGGACGAACGCTATGGCAGCGAACGCAGAAACTGTCGCAATACTCTTTCCGAAACTGTGTGACGCCATACCGGAACGGAGACGGGAAGAACGGGAAGAACGGGAAGAATGGGAAGGATGGGAAGGATGGGAAAAATAAGAAGAATGGAGTGATTTGAATTTGCTGAACGCGGTCGAAGCGTCATATTTTCCAAAAGCTTCCCCAGCAGAAAGGGCTACAAACAATTCTCGACAGTCCCGGAAAAACTTGCGGTTTTCTGAAGACTCCTCGAGAACCATTCTGAGTTCATCCACTTCTTCCGCCGTAAGCCTGTCGTTGAAACAGGCCAGAGCGAGTTCATAAATACGTTGTTGCAGTTTGTCAGTCATTACCCTCACATAATTAAGACAACGCTACCCGGAGAAAGGGTAGCGTGTTCATAGAAATAATATAATTGCAGGCAGATATAGGCGCATTGCCTCTCTGAAAACGGCAAGTGCCTTTTTTATATGATATTTCACGGTATTTTCGGATATTCCCATCTCACGGGCTATCTCCGCGTTACTCATACCTTCTTCCCTGCTTTTCAGAAAGACACTTTTTGTCTGCTGGGGAAGTGATTGAAGAATACTCTCAAGCTCTGTCTCAAGTTCCGACTCGAGCAGGTGTCCCAATGGAAACGAACCATCCAGAACTTCATCTTCAAGATAGCTCCCCGGCTGGATAAACTTTACATTTTTGACGTTAAAGGATTTGAGATGATTGAGACATCGGTTTCTGACAGCCTGGAAAAGATAACTTTTCAGAGACTGCTGTATGGAAAGCGTATCTTTCTTTTCCCACAGACCGGAGATGACATCCTGTACAATAGCTTCTGCACTGTCTTCATCCTTCAGATATTGGTACGCCAAATGGCACATAACAGGATAGAAAGTCTCGAAGAGGGACTTCCAAGCCTGTTCGTCGCCCCTGGCAAGTGCAGTCAGCAATATAGTATCGTGGTTGATGTTACAAAAATGTTATTTATTGGAAACAAAAATGTAATAACAGTGATTCAGGAAGGAAACCAATTTGTCATTCACTTGAATGATAGCACATATATTCCTGATGTATATTCTGTTGCCTCATTTTCTGAAGGAAGAGTGACGGAAGCTGTAGCTCCTTTCGGAACGGTGAAGGTCCAGACGCAGACATCCCCCTCGTATCTCCATTCACTCCTGATAAGTCCGGCCGCGGATTTGTATTCTGCCTTGACAAATCCAAGTCTCTTATCCGGAACAGGTTTCATAATGATGTGTTTGAATCCGGGATTGGCAGGATCGGCGCTTATTCCGCAGACGGTCTTCCATATCCAGGCGCAGACGCAACCATAGGCGTAATGATTGAAGCTGTTCATACCTTTGGGCCCCATTCCCTTCTCTATCATATAACTGTTCCAACGCTCCCATATAGTCGTGGCACCGTTGTCGACAGAATATAACCAGCTTGGATTCTTTCTCTGAAAGAGAAGATTGTAGGCTATGTCGGCCATTCCGTTGTCCGTCAAAGTTTCCATAAGTATGGATGTCCCGAGGAATCCTGTCTGCAGACAGTCGTCGTGGGCTGCGAAATGTTCACGCAGGCGAGTCTTGGCAGCGTCAAGAGCATCTCCTTCAAGAAGTCCGTTCTTGAGAGCGAAGAGAACAGGCGTCTGCATCGTATTGAGTATAGGCTCCTTGAACTCTCCCTTGTCATTGAGGAACTCGCTGCGCAGATAGTCTTTGGCACGAGCAGTCATATCTTTGTATTTGGCTTCATCACGTCCGGTGGCTGCGGCCATATCGCACATAAGGGATGCATCTATGGCCCAGTATGATGCTCCAAGGTAATTCCAATACGCAATTGATTCAGGTAGAGGCACTTTTGAACCCTTGGAGTCGATTGTGAAAGCACTTCCGCCCCAACTCTCCATAGGCTCGTAGCTGAGCCAGTCCGCCCACTGATAATTCCCGTTCTCAGTTCTGAGGGCGTTATGGTCATATCTGGATGAATCCACGTGTTCCATATATCTCTCCATCGCCTCCCAGTTCTCATCGATGATGTCGGTATCGGCGAACTGCTTCCAGATCGTCCAGGGTACTATCACCCCTGCATCGGCCCAACCCAGTCTCATCATTGATGTGGGTTCTGCACCATACTGAGCCAGAGGAGCCACTCCTGGGAAAGCACCGGAAGGACTCTGGGTGTCACGCAAATCGCGTGTCCACTTATGGAAGAAAGCATCAGTATTGGCAAAGAAGGTCCCCGTTTCTGAAAACACTTGGGTATCGGCGGTCCAGCCCAGCCTCTCATTGCGCTGCGGGCAATCTGTAGGTACAGAAAGATAATTGGAACGCTGTCCCCATACTGTGTTGGAGATAAGCTTGTTGACAAGAGTATCTCCGGTTGTCACAAATCCTGTTTCCAACTCGGCGGCAATAGAAGTCACAGGGACAGACTTGATTTCTTTTATACTGACAGCACCGGTGGCTGTGAGGGAGACATAGCGGTAACCGAAGAAAGTGCAGCGGGGGCGGTAAGATACATATGAATCGGAATCTGCAAAAGTGTAGCGGAGTATCATCCCGGTATCGGGTGTCCGGAGATTGAGACGATGCACACTGCCTTCCGGCCCGTCCATCCCGCGGCTCATCGCCCCGTTTCCGTCATTAAGCAGTTCGGCAGGCAGACAGAGCAACTCTGTACCCTCTTCGGCCTTGAAGATAAAAGATGGCACAGCGGCACAGTTCTGCCCGAAGTCGATTACAACAGTTTCTCCCGGAACAAGCTCTATTGTGGATTTTGTATCAAACTCGCGGACAAGCCTGACCTTGCCGTATTCATCGTCCGAGGCACCTTCCACCCCCTTCCAGGCATACGCCTGAACGGGGGAAAGTGCGATGTCATCGCGCATATATATTTCTGCACCGTCCGAAGGGAGAATTTCGCCGTCAAACTCTGTATTGACTTCCGGAGCGCAGAACTGAGCGGAGCACTCATAGCCCGGAAGTTCACGGGCGTCGTAATCCTCGCCGTCGAAAATGGCTGCGTGCCTGACAGGACCGGCAATTCCGGCCTTCCAGTGGTCGGTGTCAGTTCCTATCAATTCCACGCTACCGTCGGCATAGGTCAACTCCAGCACTGCACGGAAGGCGCATTTCTTCCCGACCATTCCGTCGTGACCGGCGGGAGTGATTATCTTGTCCGCCCACCATCCTGGAGTCACCTGGGCGGAAAGCACGTTGACAGCCCCTTTCGAACAGTCAAGAGCATCGATAATATCATACGTGAACGAACGTTTGGTCTTGATGTAGTGAGTGAAACCGGGCTTGAGAAACTCTTCGCCCACAAGTTTACCGTTGACATACAAGTCATATACTCCCAGACCGGCAGTCATCCACTTAGCAGAAACAAGCTTGCCGGAATTGGTGATATCCGAAACGAACCAGCTGGCTCCGTCCGCAGCGCGGTCATTGCCTTTCCCTGTCACGACCGGGGCATCGACGGCGGAGATCCATACCGATTGCTCCCAGACAACAGAATCCAGAGCATCGCAACGATGACCGGCAGTATCTGACAGATTTGTTTTGCAGGAGAAAAAAAGGGAAAGCATCAGCAACGCTGAAGCCAATCCGTTCAAAGAGTGTCTCATATTTGGTCAGTATTTACAACTGACGCAAAACTAATGATTATTTTGGTTCTCCACAAATTCAACATCCGCAGAAGAAGGGCCGAAATGCCATACGGCATAGCCGGACTCATTCCCTGACGTATCAAGGCTCTCGTGAACTACATACCTGACTCCCTTGAAGACAAAATCTTCACGATGATGAAGATGCCCGGCAAGAACCTGCTCAACTTTGTATTCTGAGAAAAGTCTGGCAAGATGATAGCTCTCCTCCTGAGCAAAGCTTCCGGCAATCCCGGTTACAACATCCTGTGCGAGAACGCAGGTATGGGTAAGCACAGTGATGTGCCGGAACTGGCTTTTCGCGACAATTGTTGCAAATACTTGGTACTCAAGCCACTCCATCTGACGTGAACCAAGTGTTGCCCCAGCCGAATCAAGAAAGATCATTAAATCACTGGCTCCGGAAGGAGTATGAACCTCGACGCAATAAACGGAAGGTCCATAATGTTCAAGGAAAGAATCCCAAGCTCCCTTGAACAAATCGTGGTTGCCGGCAGTGGTGTAGAATCTGTCACGCACGGGCTCAATATGTTCATTCAGAAGGAAATACTTCTCCTTGTCCGAAACCAGATCTCCCAGACATAGAAATGCAAGGGGACGGGAACTGTCGGACAGGAATGCACCAACGACGGCATCAATAATCTCTGTGGATGTTTCAAGATGAATGTCGGAGCATAGATACAGAGAATACTCTTCAGAATCCGAATCTAAAACAGTTCTGATTCCGGAAGGAGGAAGCCTGTCCATAGAATCACCGAAACGAATGTCGGCATCTGGACTGGTGGCGCGCAACATCCCCGCAAAATCCTTGTCAGTACAGGAATAAAGGAAAATCGGAAGAAGGCAGAGAAGAATGGAACGGTAAAGTAGCATTCAGAAATTGAAACAGATTCCGGTTCTGAACGAAAAACCTCCGAACGTGGTCTGCATATTCATCATCCCGGCGGGTTTGAGACTGGCTTCGCACAGTACGGACAATCTGCCGGTCAGGTCTATATTACCGAAAATGAAAAACATAGGCAACCAGGTACGTTCAAACTCATAGGGAGTGTAATTGGCAAGCGAAGCTCCCAAATTCCATCGCGATTCGGAAGGTCGTATTTTGAATGCCAGTTTGTAAAGAAAGTCGAATGGCTCACGGAAACTGTCACGGACATTGCCGGTGTCATATACGGTTTTGCTGCAAACTCCTACGCGAAGGCTGAAATACTGACGCTCATAGCCGGCAAGCAGGGCAAATCCGAGTTCGGATACAGCTGATTCGGTCAGTGCCCGGTACAGAACTGTGGCATCCAGAAAGATTCTGCCACCTCCCACACTCAGACCCGGACTGCACAAAGCCGACAGGGAATAAGTGCCAGTCGATAGTAATTGAGCTGCTGCACTTGCTGAAAGCCAATTACTTACGGGCATATATCCGTATATATCAAATCCTCCGTAGAAATCAGAGACGGAATCTGTTCCGACTACAGCAAGGGCGCTGACACTGCTTGGTTCACGAACCGTACCGGCCATCAGTTCCACAGACGGAGCGAGGAGTAATGACAGAACAGGAAAACTAGCGAGGAAGCGCAAATTCAACACCTAATGACAAACTGAAAACTGCATCCCAGTAATTTGTGCCACTTTCCTGCAATTTACTGTCTTCGACACGATAATAGCTGTATGGAAGAATTGTGCAGTGAGGTTCGGCAAATATTGACCATCTCTTGAAGATTCTCACCCGCGGCTGGACACCCAGACAGAGTCCGAAATATGCTCTGCTCATAGTGTAGTCGTAGTCTCTTTTGGCCATTATTCCCGTCTCAACTCCCAGAATAAGAGGCACGGAGAAACGTAGATCGTAGCGGGTATCCTTGCCTGCACCTAAAGGATCGACCATAAGCTCAGCACGAAGACCTTCATAGGTTGCGTTTTTCTTTTTGTCGGCCACGCCTCCGGAAACCTTCGAGTCAATTGTCTTCCATATATTTCTGCCGTGGAAGCCAGAAGCGCGTACACCGAGCACTGGAGAAGTCCATTTTCCGTAAGAGACTACGATGGTCTCACGGAACGAATCTCCGTATGGAGTGGTATCCCACATCGCGCTGCCGTTCTGGAACTGGGCACCTGCGGAAACAGAGACAAAAGTAGGATTCTCGGATAGAGAGAATTCTGTCCTGTAGCTTGATCTGCTGATTATTCCCTCCTCAGCCAACTGATGCAGTTGGGCGTTGCGCTGGCCGTCAAAACACTGTCCAAGGTCAATCTGAAGTCCTGCCCTGAAACTGAAAGCACTGTTATACTGATGCTTATCTATATTGGCAACTCCGCCGCTATTGTCCAGCACCCCTTGAACCGGATAGACTATGAATTGAGGACTGAGAGTAAAACTGAGCCTTTCAGTGAATTTGAACTGACTGCCAATTCCCAATTTAACCCAGGGCGCCAGGGTAGTACTTCCTATGGTGTTGAACGCCCATCGAGTACCTGAACTGAAGAAGAAATCAGTTCCAGCGCCAAGCACTGTGTAAAGGTCAAAAAACCTTATTCGCTTGAATCCGTCCAGATAAGACACCAGATAAAAGTTATGCTCTAAGCCCAGTCCTGCACGACGGAACTGTTTGAGATCGGAATTGCGGTTGAAACCGCCGTATGACGCCGAAAGCCGCCAGGAATTGTAAATGGAGCTTCTCCACCCCAGAGCAAATTCAAGCCCCTTGGTCCAGGAGAAAGAATCACTGTTGCCGTCGGTGATATGGTCGGATACAAAATTGGCTGTCACGAACATATATCCCAACTTGCCACTTCCGAAAACATATGACGAATCGACCTTGTAAAAGATTTCGTCCTCAGGACGATAACGCTTCTGCATTGAATATTGCAGAGCATTGAATCCTCTGTACAAAGAATCCGGTACGGGTACGCCTTCTGCTGCAAGAGAATCAGCTGGGGTTGACCACTTCCCTACCTGAGCCCGGGCGACGGGACAGATCAAACCGGAAAAAAGAACGGCACAGACTACTAACTTCAGAATCCTGTCCATATCAATAAAAACCATAAATCATATCTCCAGTCTCCGGATCTTCCAAAGCCTTGAGTACTTCTTCCATCGAATCTTCACGGATGTCTCCGTCTCCTTTGGCGATTTCGATGAGAGAAGAATCCATCTTGCAGGCCTTGTACAGATTTCCTTCAGATTCCATAAGATAGTCATATCCTTTCCTGCTCAAGGCAATGGCCTTGAAGTAGTATTTCTTCGGCTCTTCATCAGGCAACTCCTCTATGCATCGCAGTGCCTCGTCATTGTAAACCTTTTCATCCAGACCTCGCGCCAGACAAAGAACAACCTTATTCCATAGGGATATGTTGCACACGGTATTGAAATAACCATTGATGCGTTCTCTTTCCTCGCTCGTGTCTCCTCCTTTGTAGTAACCACCAAGGCACATAGCAAGGGATTTGGCCTCGCGCAGTTCTTCGGTATCGGGAAGAATCTGTGAAAGCTGGGACGAACGGGAGAAATTGAGGCTCTTCATAAACATCACCAACTGATTGTAAACAAGAGCTTTGGGATTGATGATATCGGCACCGTTTCCGTCCATCCTCGTAATGCTCACATCTGTATTGTGAACCGTATAGTCTATGAACGGACTCAGAATGGTGGTATCGACAATGTCCTTCTTCAGATAAGACGAAGCCAGTTTGCCGGCAGCCAATTCCCAGGGCCGGCCCTGTGCCTTGGACTCGCGATAAGCCCTGTGATAGAGAGTGTCAAGTTCGGTTTCATCTTTCACCAACTTGAAAAGCTGCCAATACTCGTGAAGGGTGAATGAACGGCGCCCACTCCTGTAGTTCTCATCCGTCTTCCAGCGATGAAGGATTTCCTGCGGGGTCAGTGCCCTGTTCACTTCGTAAGAAAGTGTATAGCGTACAGAACGCAGACGGGGAAGATACTTGTCCTTGATTTCCTGATAATAGGGGAGACGCTTTATCATCAGTCCCTGAGAGTCTATATCCTTGGGATAACGGGCGATGATATCCCGGATTTCGGCAGCCTGAACAGAAGCGGAATCTTCCGCCTCCATCATTTCCGCCACGTCACTCCAAGGACGGATTACGGATTCAGCCGTACTCCAAATCCTGTCACGGTTGTATTTTGGAAGAACTGAAATGATTTCGTTCAAAGCGAATTCGGTTCTCTTCTTGGCAAGTTTTGCATTGGACTCCGACCTTCCTTCAGGGGAAGCCGTACCGATGATATGGAATTCCTGCAATGCAGTACCCTCTCCGTTAACAATGTCCATCACCGCCGCCTTGAGGGAGTCAAGCTGATGCCTTCCGACCGTATCGTTGGGACTCAACGAAGCTTGGTTGAGCTCGAACTGCAAAGAAACGGAACCTGCACTGCTCATCTTCTCACGACGCGGAGCTACATAATAGTCATCAGGGTCAAGATCAAGCGCTGCGATATCGTACTTGAGAAAACGCAGCGGCCTGCGGGCCCTGATACTGGCAAGATACTCCTCCATATAGAAGAATGGCCAGTTGTAATCTTCCAGCTGTATGAGTCCCAACACGAGAAACTCTTTGTTCGGGTCGCGGACATAGATGTTGGCCGACCAGGGGACTGTCAACTTCTCTTCGGTAAGATTCTGCTCCTCTTCCAGATATTTGTAAAGGGGGTCATTCGACAACTGGTAATTCAAACGGCTCTTCTGTGTCTGAGTATATTCCTTACCATCCACCACCATAGGACGCAGGTAGCGAAGAGTGTCCCGAGTGGCTCTGTCCATAAGAACGGGCTGTACGATAAGTCTGGCATCCGGTCTTCCGGTGAATGACGGAAGTGAAATCGAACTGCTGACGCTCAAGATGTTGCCCACTATTTCAGTTCTGGCTTCGAGTACCGCCACCTCGTCACGTTCCTCAGTCAATATTGCCTCGGTAATTCGAAGTCCCACATCGAGAGTGACGTTGATTTCCATCCTCTCGTTGACCTTCTCCAGAACCGGGTCCGCCATTTCGGCCACATAGAGCAGGGCTCCCGTGGGAGCGACCTTAATTTCATAGTATCCTGTGCGGTCTGGATAGGCCTGTCCGGTATGCGTCACCACGAAAGTGTTGGCATCACTCTTCATCAGGTTCGCCACATCCTGAGCCTGCGAAACAGTGTTGAACGCATATACTGTCACGGATACGGATGAAATGTCAATAGGTTTACCCGTAGCCTTGTCCTTGATAATACCCGAAACTATTTTTTCCTGAGCCAATCCGGCAACGGGGAAAGCAGCCGACATAATAGCAGCAAGTGCGAAGATACGCCCCAAGCGGCTGAATAACCTGTTAGCCTCCATCACAATCCTCCCCTCCTATCTCAATATCCACATAAACGTAACACTGCATTTCAAAGGTACCAGAGCGACTCCAGAGGAATTGTCTCTGGCTGGTTCATCTCCGGGAAAATACTGACTGTAATCGTCTCCTTTCCCATAAACCTTCTGTGAATAATACATCATTCCCACACCGCCTGAAAGTTCCAGACAGAAATGCTCGGTAAGCCGGAACAGATACCCTCCGGTTACGCCGAGACCTTCAGCCATACCTGTGCGGGTTTTGTTTCCAAAAGAGAAATCGTAAGACGTAAGGAAACCGGCCACTCCGATATACTCCCTCACCATAGGACGTCCGGAAAGCCACAGCTTGAATTCCGGTCTGATTCCCAGACTCCGGAAATCCATTCCCCAAGGCTTGATATTGCCGGCAACGGAAAGAGCCAGGCTGGTCTTCTCTCCTGTCACCAGCTCGGCTGTGGCATTCGGAGTCATAGCTCCTATCATCAAAGCGTCGGTACCGAGAGCAAGCTGCTGGGCGCAGACCTCTCTACTACCACAGATGAGCATAAGAACGACTGCCACAATGGCATAAAATGATATCCTTTTCATTTTCATTCCTTTACTCCCTATATTTTATTGTCACTCCCCTTTGCATTCTCCCAAGGATCCACATCTACATCGAAATCCACAGCAGTGAGGTCGTGCACAGCCACTCTCACGACATAATTGTTGCCCGCAAGGAAATTGCCACCTTTCTTGGGACTAACTGTGATACTGGAAGGAGTGACGGAGACATAGCCCTTCTTTTTGAGATACAGCACAAATGTATAGGAAGGCTCTGAAGGCAGAAGGAAACAGCCTCCGACGCGCACGTGCGGTCTTGTCAGAATATCTTCAGAGAAATCCCCGTGATAGTCTGTATGATAAATGGTATCGTTGAGGGCTGTTCCGTTTTCTTCAGTAAGAAGGAAGATGGCATCCTTGGCATCATTGCTGAAATCGACTCCCTGTCTTGCAAGGACAGAATCGCTGCAGGCTACAGTGAAGATGCAACTGTCTCTGGACATCACCTCTATATGATCAATCATCACATCATTGCAACCTTGCTCAGCAGGGTATAAATCGAAACTGATGCGGGTAAGAGCGTGTTGAAAGGACAGAACAGGCACTATACCGAGTTTTGCGCTCCAGTTGCTGTAACACCTTCCGACAGCCTCGACCTGCTCAATAGCCGAAAGACCGAGCGAAGGCAACATCATTTTTTGCGACTCCGTGACAGTAGCTTTGGCATACATCAAGTCTGCAGCACCGTCAATCTTGATAGGAAAGCTGACGCTTACATCCTTTCTTCTGACAGTGGATGGATCGATTTCGATTCCACCCGTACTGTAAGCAAAGAAATCATATGACACATCAGCTTTGGGGTAATACAGTTTCTCTCCGTAATAGTCGTATGAAAGAGGCCAGAAAAGAGAGTATTCCGGTTCGGAAAAACTTGCCAGTCTGCCTTCGGCACTTCCGGGGACATCAAGACTGGCGTCTATCAGACATACCGGATAAGATTCGGAGGAACTCTGCCCGGGGACGGCACGATAGCAGGAGGAGTCCTTGCGGAAAGCATAAACACGCAGCTTGGCTCCTTTTCTGGACCAGTCACCCCTCTCAGAGACAGCACCATCACCTCCTTTTGTCACATTTGAACTTCTGCCGTAATCACCGACAACCAGGGTAATGCGCTCGGGAACGGATGAACCCTTGCCAGATCTTATGTTGTTCACGTCCTCATCTGTATAGCCGTAGTAAGAACCATCGGCACAACATACAGCAAGTGAGGACAAACCTGCAAAAAGCAGGGCGGTCCAAATACCGCGTTTTGTCTTGAATCCTGTCATCTCTCTGTCAAACTTCCTCGTCTATCTTAGCCTGACTTACCCAGGCGCCGACTCCGCTGCCTCCGCTGGGCTCAACACCGTCAGGAGTAAGCCGAAGCACGGTAGTCAATTTATAAATTGTCTTGCCGGTCTTGGTTCTGCGGTACACGTGGTTCCTGCTGGTATTCTTGAGGAGAGGATCTGCCTCCAGAAGCGGTTTGAGGTTCATGGAAGCAATAAAAGTTTTCCTTGATCCGGCATTCATAACTCTAAGCCGCACTGTAAGGATACCGTCACCAAGAAGTGTGCTGGCATCTTCCGGAGGCACAATGCCCAGTACCCGTGCGTCTCCAATCCATCCTGTAAGACCGTCCGCATTTGTTTTTGTGCTGTCTTTAACAAACTGGAACAGAGTGCGTCCAGCCTTGTCAGCCACTGCTTCACGACTCATAAGATTGGCTTTGCCGGGAACTCCGGATATTTCCCCAAGAACGGAAATGACCTGTACATCTCCTTCCTCCTGAATATCAAACTGGAACTCGACCGGAGCGGTGAGATCCTCCATTTGCAAAACTATATTGTTCTCTGCTCCGTAAACACCTGTGACCGAAGCTTTGCTGAAACCGCAGACCATACCTGAGACAGGACTGTATACAGGTATTCCCGGATTTGTGTCTATGAGACCGCGTTGATTGACAATCTGGGCGAAAGGGAGAGTATCCACACTGGCTGTAATATCCTTGAGCGCTGTGGTGTCGCTGGTGCGGAACTCATCAAGACCGTAATAACTGATATTCTGCAGATTTTCATCGAGTGCCAGAGCAAGCCATTCCCCGCAGGAAATCTTGAGACTGTCTTTCGGACCGCAACCCTCTGACGAACAATCGAACCACCTGTGCTGGGAATTCACGATACGGTCGAGAACAACACTCACACTGTCCGGACGGGCAGTGTCATCCAACCCTGTCCAGTCCAGAATCACATTCACTCCCGGAATATCCGAATAATTATCACCGGGGATGAGAGGCCGCACATCGGTGCAGGCTACCGCCGACACTGCAAGTGCAACGGCTATAAAAATGTGGGGAATTTTTCCGTTCATTTTGCTATTGTTCTCCTCCATCTGACTGACCTCCATCTGTATCGCCCGCATCAGTGGTGCCGATATCTGATGATCCGGCATCTGATGTCACATCTTTCTCCCGCTTCTTCCGGTTCTCCCGGTTCTTTCTGGTAACCGCTTCATCAGCCCTTTGCCTGAGAATCTTGGTCTGCTCCGTCGTAAGCTGGTACCTGTTTTTCACGGAGACTTTCCGGAACACGAACGCCACCCTGAGTTCACTCACAACAGGCCAGAAAACAGGACGGACATACCCGACGCTTTCCTGAGGAACCGTAACATAATATCTGCTGTCTTCGCTGAGTCTGTAGGCTTCAGAGTTGCGCATACATATTCCCACACTTCCTCCGATTTCCAAATCGATGGCAAATTTCCGATATTCGTGAAGCGGAGTGACGAAACCCATACTCGCACCCAGACCATACATCAGGCCCTGATGCCCGACAGGAGAAAATTTCATCGAATAACTGCCTCCTGACAAATACATACCGGCATACGGGACGCGTTTGCTACGAACCAGCCCGCGCATATACTGCCTGTACTCCGTACGGACTTCGAAAACGTTCAAAATATTGTATGACTGATAGTTCTGTCGCGGTTCCGCCCAATTGTAACGGGCGCTCAAACTCAAACTCCTCTGACTGTACTTGTCGTTGCCAAGATCAAATTCGAGCCCCAGATTGGGCACAGTGCATAATAAATCAACGGCATTGAATTTCAGAGACAAGCGGCCAATACCTTTTAGCAGCGGGACCTCCTGCACCTCTTCCTCAACTCCATCTTTAGTCCCTGCATCAGCAGGTGCCTCCTGACCGAAAACCCCGAAAGGGATTAACATTAACGCCAGAAAGGCCGTGTGAAACTCTTTTCTAAGCATTCAACGGTAATATGAACAGATAATCGCAGCGGGAAAGAAATCCATAACTAATAAAGCATACTGCAACTACTGGAGCGCAAACTTAATTATTTTTTTTCTTGTTTGCAAAAGTATGGCCAACAAAGACAACGATATTCTCCTCCAGACCATTCCGGAAAAGCTGTTTTCAATAGAAAAAAGACAGAGTGATGCGCAAATAAAACCGTGGTATCAGTCTATTTTGTGATATCTTTGCCGTTAGTTTAATTACACATCTCCATACTGTCAATTCAACTGTAGTATCTATGAGGATAATCTTCCACAGTTTCATACTGTCCGCTTTCCTTATTCTTTCCTGCATCAGTCTGCAGGCGAGGATCCCCGTCAAGGTCGCCTGCATCGGTGACAGCATCACTTTCGGCTCGAGAATTGAAAACCCTGACACGGACAGCTACCCGGCGCAACTTCAACGCTTGATGGGACCTTTCTATGAGGTTCGCAACTATGGTTTCAGAGCCAGAATTATGTCACAGGTCGGAGACCATCCGTATATGAAAGAAAAGATGTACGAGGATGTCAAGGCTTTCCTTCCCGACGTATGCGTGATTATGCTCGGAACAAATGACACTAAGCCCCAGAATTGGGACCCCGACAATTTCCGTTCCGCTTATGCTCTTATGGTTCAGGAACTGAGATCTCTCCCATCACATCCTGACATCTATCTATGCTATCCGCCCGCAGTCATCACCGAACGGTGGGGCATCAATGAGAGACTTGTAGTTGAAGGCTGTATTCCCGTCATTGCGCAACTTGCCGAGAAAGGAAAACTTGACGCTATCGACATACACGCCGCCACTGCCGGTATGCCTCAGTACTATGCTGATGACGGAGTCCATCCCAATGCCGACGGAGCAAGCGTTATCGCCAGAACCGTATACAAAACTCTCCGGAGCAATGGTTACGGTCCCAAACCCGGCCTCAGAATCTTGTTCGCCGGCGACAGCATCACTGACGGTATGTGGGGCACCCCGGCAAAAGGAGAACGTAACCATTATGACTTCAACCATATACTCGGCCATGGCTTCGCCGAAATGTGTGCCGCGGACTGTATGGCAAAATATCCTGAACGCAATATAAAGTTCTACAATCGCGGTATCAGCGGAGACACCGTCATTGGTCTGGCCAAAAGATGGAATCGCGATGTCCTTGCCGTCCATCCTGATATCGTCTCCATCCTTATCGGAATAAATGATATCAAGGATGCGTCCGCGGCAGATTTCGATTTCGGCGAATGGGAGGCAACATACCGGAGCATTATCGACAGGACGCTTGAATATGATTCTTCGGTGCGTTTCGTCCTCTGTACTCCTTTTTCTACCGCAAGGGTTCTGTACGGGAATGACTCCATCTACGAACGCCGTCACCCTGTGGTAGCACGTATGGCGGTAATAATCAAGGAGATTGCTGAAGACTACGATGCAGTTGTCGTGGATTCATTCTCTATGATGGACAGTCTTGTCTCTGATCCGAAAGTGACAGACCACCTTTATTGGATGTGGGACGGTGTTCATCCCACCACAGCCGGCCATCGCAAAATAGCTGATCTATGGATGAAGTCCACTCGAAAACTCCTGAAAAACTAAGTGAAGAGAAAAAAATAAGTTACCAAAGATTGTCGAGTATTTTTGAGGATGTTTTTCACTT
>DCIN01000018.1:20606-21454 GCA_002315815.1 Bacteroidales bacterium UBA1725
AAAAAGACGAAGGCAAGATTGGTAACTTATTTTTTGAGATTCACTAAGTTGGTGAAGATTAGCGTTTGTTTGAGGACAGTTTTTGCTCTGAAGAGGGAGCATAACTTTTTCAAAAGTTAAATATCAATATAAAGTAGCTTTTTCAAAAGTTAATTGTTATCTTTACTGAAAATATGAACTAATATGGAAGCAAAAGATATTCTCCCTCTACTTACAGTCTATCATAGAAAGCTGGCCGAAACATCGATGACATTCAAGAGAAGTCTGTACTATGCTATCCACTGGGATGTCCGGATGCTCGGAATAAAAGGAGAGAAGGGTGTCGGAAAGACAACTCTTGTCCTTCAGCATATCAAGGAGACATTCGACAATCCTGATGATGCCCTTTACGCTTCTATGGATAATCTCTGGTTCAAGACCCATTCGGTTATGGACCTTGTCGATTATCTGTACGCCATCGGAGTTTATTATCTCTTCCTGGATGAAATACACAAGTGCCCGGAGTGGACGGACGTTCTGAAGAACCTGTATGACAACTATCCGAAACTGAACGTCGTTTATACCGGTTCGTCTATGCTTCGGATTGACAATTCAAAGGTGGATCTTTCGAGAAGGCAGACGCTGTACAGGCTCCATAACCTTTCTTTCCGAGAATATCTTGAATACGAAGGCATCGCCTCCTTCGAACCCTATTCGCTTGAAGATCTGCTGAAGAATCACGTCAAGTACGCGATGGAGATAACATCGAAGGCCAAGGTCCTGAAGTATTTCCAGGACTATTTATCCCACGGTATGTACCCGTTCTATAAGGAATCGCATTCGGACTTTCATATAAGGCTGTCGGAAGC
>DCIN01000013.1:0-18076 GCA_002315815.1 Bacteroidales bacterium UBA1725
GTAAAGCCAAGATTGACATCCTGACTGCAGATGTTGTCGAGAACAACGGTCTTAAGCCAGCCGATCTGAAGAAGGCGGTGGATGCTGTGAAGCAGTACAAGGATGACTTCACAAAAGCGTGGAACGAATATTTTGACGAGAATTAATATTATGGAAGCAATTACTAAAATTTGGTTTGATGGAGGTAGGATCTTCATCCTTACAGACCAGAACAACACATACAGCCGTCCTCTGGAGGCTTTCCCTCTGCTCCTGGATGCAAGCGACGAGCAAAGGGCAAAGTACGAGATTGGCCTTGACGGCGATGATCTTCACTGGGATGACATTGACGAGGATATCCACATCAGTAGTTTCTATGAGTCAGCGGAACCAAATATGGACAACCCCATCGCTGAAGTATTCCATAGGTTTCCACAGCTTAACGTATCCGAGGTAGCTCGCACTATGGGCATCAACAAAAGCCTCTTGTCACGTTACATTTATGGTATCAAAAAGCCGTCACAGCAGCGCGTGGATCAGATTATGAATACCATACGAGAGATTGGACAGCAGATGGCATCGATATAAGTTCGTTAAACAGACTGCCATTCTATAAGGGCTCAGCCATCCGGCTGGGCCCTTTTTGTCCGCTTTGCGGAGCGTGCGTGCGAAGTGGAGGAGGCAGGCTAGCGCTGTCGTTCGCAACCCCCGCGGCTCCCGACCTACCGATTCCGCAGAGCAGCAGCCGCAGAGCAGCAGCCGCAGTGTCATTCGAAAGTCCTACCTGCTCTGCTCCATCCCGGTCTCCGCCGGGCGCGTTGAGACGCGCCATCGCAGCCTGCGGCTGCTTCAAGTTGCCCGTATGCTGTTTTATGCCAGGGTCGCACTTCGTGACTGCGTAAGCGTGTCAACCAATCTCAGTGAAGGTCACTCCGTTACTTAATAAGTGTGCCTATTATATAATTATTGACGAATATAGTATCAATATATTGAAACATTTTATATCTTTGCCCTATGGAGAGAAAGATTTGCGCATACAGGCATTACTTCACAGAATTCATTGGCTCGATCAAAGAAGTAGAAGCAAAGAAAGTCTTTTATGTTCTTGATATGCTTAAAATGCAGGAGAGACTAAGCGAGAGATTCGTGAATTATGTTGAAGATGGAATATATGAACTTAGAGCTGAGCATGGTGGTAATATTTTCAGGGTGTTCTTTATTTTTGACGAGGGAAATATAGTCTTACTCTTCAATGGATTCCAAAAGAAAACGCAAAAGACGCCGAGGAAAGAGGTTGAACAGGCAAAGCGATTAAAGCAAGAATATTATGCAGAAAAAGGAAACCAGTATCGTTGATATTGATCAGATGATGAACGAACGATTCGGGGTTATTGGCTCCGAGTCCCGGAATGAATTCAGGAAAGACGCATACAATTATTGTGTCGGGCAACTTATTCTCGAGGCCAGGAGACAGGAGTCTATGACTCAAAACGAATTGGCAGAAAAGATTGGGGCGACCAAATCTTACATCTCACGCATTGAAAAAGGACAAATTGAACCCGGCACCTGTACATTTTTGAGAATTATCGAAGCTCTCGGGCTAAAATTTGAGATTGTCAAGCCTATGACCTATGCACTTTATCCCTTGAATACTCCGGGGTATCTTTCAGATTCTGCAAACCGGCCTTATGGCTCGGTGAAAAGTAATGGAACAAAAGAGTTGAAATCCTCCAAATAGGTTCTATAATTATCAATGATCACGCACGAGATCCACAGAAAAGCTGCCATAGTATTATCGTGTTACTGCATCTCCTTTATTGATTTCTTTATAAATGTCCGCTCGGATTCTGTGAGCGCATATTGAACAAAGAGTTGCTCATCAATTTCATTGATACTCTTAGTCCAATCTATTGGGGATTTGTTAGTAAAATTTTGGAGTGGGATATTTGCCCAGGCATCAGGAAGATTATGCTGTGTTACCTTTTTTGTTCCTAACAAAGCTCTAACGAACTTTGTGCAGATGTACTTATACAATGCTTGAGCCTCAAATTCAGACTTAAATGCACCAATGCTAATAAATGTTTCTGTGTGTCCTGTGTTAGGACCAGAAACAAAAGGCGATGATACTTGAGATCAGCCCGAGTTATGTTATCACACCGGGCCGCGATGACTATTTCAAGTCAATGAAGGAGTAGTCCGGGCCAGGTCAGGTCCTTCTCACACTTTATTCGTCCGACTTGTCTTTGTCGTTTTGAAGAGTCCCCGTAGGCTTGCGCTTTCCGGAAAGACGGCGAGTTGTGGACTGACGTCTGATGCCGGGATTGCGGCAAATTCCTCCCGGGCGACGACTCTCCCTTCCAGGATTGAGGACAGGGCAGGTAGCTTTGCCGAGATCAGTAGCACATGAATCGCCACCATCGTCATCACCTCCACTTCCAGGAAGTGACGGCCCAGAATTACCTCCTGTCGTACCATCCTCACCGCTAGGCTTAATCTTTATCTTGAGAGCACACGGGAGCACGTCTCCCCCACAGGCATTCACAACACAGGCGTTCACTCCGCAAGACGACATATCCGCCGCGCAAGCGTCAGCCGCACAGCTGTCCAGACCACATAAGCCGGTATTCAGGGAACAGCCTTCCGCGTGGCATCC
This sequence comes from Bacteroidales bacterium UBA1725, assembly GCA_002315815.1. Taxonomy (GTDB): domain Bacteria; phylum Bacteroidota; class Bacteroidia; order Bacteroidales; family UBA932; genus Cryptobacteroides. The sequence goes on from DCIN01000013.1 coordinate 2,633, forward strand.
GCCTCCACCGCTGATACCTCCGTCTGCGGCACAGGCGTTCGCTCCGCAAGTGTCTTCTGCGCAAGGAGCTCCATCTGCCGCACAGGCCTGTCCTCCGCAACCATCTGCTCCACAAGGGCCTATATCTGCTGCGCAGGCGTGGCCTCCGCAACCATCCGCTGCGCAGGCAGCCCCATCTGCAGCGCAAGCATGACCTCCGCAACCCTCTAGCGCACAAGGCCCCGCAAAACTGCTGCAGGCATCTCCTCCACAGCCATATTTTGTGCAGGACCCGGTGTTGCCGCTGCAAACATTGGAATTGCAGCCATCCGAAGCACATCCTGTATCGCCGTCACTGGTGCAAGCATCCCCATCATTGCCGCAAGAGAATCCTCCCTCGCAGCCGGAACCTCCGTCACTACTGCAATCTTCGCCGAATATGCTTCCCCGGCCTCCATGTCCCTTATGGGAGCCACGTCTTGACTCAAGTAGGGAGAGAATATCATCGTGAATGGAGAAACTGCCCCTCCTGCCAGAATTGATAAAATCCTGTATGGTAGTGATATTCGACAATCCGCCAGACAGCTTCAATTCTTTGCCCTTACAGAAGGCAGTAACCCTGCCTGAACTGACTTTGACATCAATAATTTCGTTGTTGGAAGTGCGGAACTGGGCAGTGTCAACATCATTCCCCAGAGTGTACGCATTGCGTGCAGTTTTCTTTATTTCTCTCATTTCTTGTCGTATTTTCTTAAAAACATACCGAGCCGTTCACTAATGTTGAACTTCAGTGATGGGCAGGGCGTTTTCGCTGAATTTCCTGAATAATTGTCCTTGAAAAGAAAGCGGTATGTGCACATTCCCATACAGTTGGGCAGGATTGGACAATCGAGGCATTCCCTTTCCATAAACGGACTCCACCCCGTCCAGTTTATCCCGTCTCTGTGCAGATCAAATGCCGGATCAGTAATGTTACCAATACGGTATCTGTCCATCGTCACAGTCTCCCAGCATTTGTGGATATCCCCGTTGGGGCTGAGCACCATACCGTTCTTCCGTGCCGCCGCGCAGATGCCCATATTCATATTAGGCAAATTGATATTCATCATACCGCGTGCCACTGCATATTCGGTCAGTTTGGTTTCCAATTGAGCATAGTGCATGGCTTCCAGTGTAAACTTGGAGATATGCTCACACATCTGAGTAGAAGCATGAACCGGAGCGAAATAAATGGACACGTCATTGCATCCTTCCAACTCTCTGGACAAGTCGTCTATCAGTCTGAAACAACGGTTTTGGTTGTTGGTGTCCACGTTTATCCTGAATGTTGTCCTGACAGGGCATTCTTCCTGATACCTGCGGACATTCCCGATGATGGTGTCATAAGATCCCGCATTTGTAGTTTTGAGGAAACGGACCTTGTCGTGAATATCCCTTGGCCCATCCAGGGTAAGCTGAAGCCATTCAACTCTCAGAGACTTCAGAAGACGAACCGTAGGGACATCCAGCAGGAATCCGTTTGTTATCATAGAGGCGTGATAAACGACCTTCTTTCTTGTGCAGAATTCAAATAGCTTGGCAGACAGTGAACTTATCACTTCCATTCCCAAGGTCGGCTCGCCTCCAAACCAAGTGACGCCAAGATTTTTCAACCCGTCCGAGTGACCTTCAAGCCAGTCCAAGAAACGATCTTGAATAATTTCCGGCATCAGGGCGCTATGCTTGTCCACGCCTTCGAAGCAGTATGGACACGCGAAATTGCAGGACAGAGTGGGTACGATTGTGACGGTCAGACTGGATGTGTTCTCCTTTGAGCCTTCAACCCTCTTTTTCAGTATTCCTATTTCGTCTGAACCTTCCCTAATGATAAAATTGTCTATCAGACACCTGTCAATCAAGTCCTGCTGCTGAGCGTCCGCTACCTTCTCTCCACTGCTCACCACAGATTTCAAAAAAGAATATTCTGATGCTTCCAAAACGGCAAGAGCCCCTGAGAAGGAGTTGTAGATGCATATCTCATCCCCTTCTGCCACGATAGTGTTGAAGCGGGAGAAATTCAGTTTGAAAGGATTCCGGTCACGAGTCATCAAATCCGTCGTTTGGATTACAAATATAGCAGATGTTAATAGAATATGTCACTATTGACAGATTGTTATTATTGTCCGTTATACACACTGTCCGTACCGCTGGTACATATATCCGTAAACCGAAGTCATGTATGTGTTGATGCTGTCGGTATCATAGCTTTCAGGCAGATCCTGCCACAGGATATCCCTGATGAGAATTTCGATGTTCGCCCTTGTCTCCTGCTTGTCGAACGGATGGTCGTATTCGTGAAGGAGTTCCTTCACCTTGGCAAGGAGTTCCTTTGACACACCCTTCACTTTCTTCACATCTTCCTTCGATAGGCTGTCCTTGAAGAGAAGGTCAAACACGGCGAGCTGCTCGTCATCGTCGAATCCTTCACGCACATATCTCTTCTGCTCCACATTGAGTTCCTCTGAAAGCTTCAAGAGTTCCTCGAAGGTCTTCTCGATCGAAGCTCGGTCCTGCTCCTTGTTGTATTCGTCGATGATTGCCTGATATCGCTTGAAGAAGTCGACACGAGCAGGATTGGTCTCAGCAAGCTTTGCCATCCTCTCCTGCAGGACTTCCTCGACCTGCTTCAAAAGAAGTTTCTTGTTCTTATCCTTAGCGAACTCCGCACGGATACGGTCGAAGTTGATCTTGCTGATATCAAGCTGCGTGCTTGTCTGGTTGGTCTCGCGGACCTCTATGTTCTCGTTGATGATACCGCTGATGACCACTGACAGGTCTGTGATGTCAATATGCTTGCGCTGCTTCTGCAGCAGCTTATGGATTGCAATAACAGCCTCCTTGCGAGACCTGAGCTCAGCAGATATGTCGTCCCTGTCAAGGTAACGCCACAGGTTAGCCAGCTGCGATGCCGCAATCGTATATCTCTTCCTGACCTCGAGAGGCTCGCTCACGCTGTCGGCTCCGTCACGAAGGACGGACAGCTTCTCGAAGTCTTTGGCAGCAATCAGTCTCTCGATATCAAAGCCGTTCTCGTGAAGGAGAGCTGTACACATCGCCACGTTCTCATTGACACGATTCAACAGCTCCGCCTTGTCGATGGTAGGTATGTTTCCGTCACCACCCTCCCTGCTTGCCGTATAGTTTGCAAGAGCGTTCCTGAGGGCCTTTATTATGCCGATGTAGTCAAGAATAAGTCCGTTCTCCTTACCGTCATCCACGCGGTTCGCACGGGCGATGGTCTGCATCAGGGTATGTGCCTTCATAGGCTTGTCAAGGTACAGGCACGACAGAGACTTGACATCGAATCCGGTCAGCCACATGGCGCAGACGAACACCACACGGAACGGGTTGTCCTTCTTCTTGAACTCCTTGTCAAGCTCACGGGTCTCCATAACCTTGCGGTGCTCAGTTATGTCAAGGCCCCACTTCTCGAAGGTGTTGATCTCGTTTTGTTCCTGGGATATGACGACCCTCATTATTGTCGACCTCATCCAATCAAGCTTTACCGTCAGTTCCTTCACCTCCTGCTCCGACACGGACTTCTTGATATCCTTTTCAAGTTCCGCTATGGCTTCCGCCCAGTACTCCTGGACATAGTTGTACATCCTGACGGTGGTGACCTTGTTGAGACAGACCATCATAGCCTTTCCGCTCTGCCAAACATCCGTATAGTGCTTCACGAAGTCCTTGGCAACCACCCTGAGACGCTTCTCAGTTGTGAGCAGATACATCTCGTTGGCGAACTCCTTCTCTAGCTTCTCCTGCTTGTCGACATCAAGGTCTGCCTCCTCTATTGCCTCCAGAATCCTGTCATTGATATCTGGGTTCTCCAGATCCTCTATCTTCTCGGCACGGTTCTCATAGATAAGCGGTACGGTTGCACCGTCCTCGACGGCACGCTTGAAGTCATATGTGCTGACATAGCCTCCGAAGGTCCTCTCTGTAATGTTGTCACTCGTGAAGAGCGGAGTGCCTGTGAAACCGATCCTGCTTGCAGTCGGAAGAAGACGCATCATATTGTCGGCAAAGACACCGTTCTGTGTACGATGTGCCTCGTCGCTCATTATCAGGATATCATAGCTCGGAATGATTGGGGTCTCCTGAGTATTGTTGAACTTCTGAATCAGCGAGAAGATGAAGCTTGGGTTGTCCTTGAGCCTGCCGATAAGGTTGGCACCGCTGGTTGCCACCATCGACTCCGCATTCTTGGCGCTTCCGAGAAGGTGGCAGTTGAAGAATGTGCTGCTGATCTGGTTGTTCAGTTCCTCACGGTCGGTGAGAACGACTATGGTCGGAGAGCCCTCGCACTTGCGTCTTATCTTCTGGGCAAGGAATACCATAGAATAGCTCTTTCCGGAGCCTTGAGTGTGCCAGAAGACACCGAGCTTACCGTTGTTCAACTTCCTGTCCTTATAGGCCTCAAAAGCCTCGTTTACACCGAGATACTGGTGGTTGCGGGCAAGTATCTTCGTTGTGGTGCCGTTCGACGAATCGAACAGTATGAAGTTCTCAAAAAGGTCGATAAGGTTCCTCTTGTCACATATACCCCTGAGCATTGTCTCAAAGTCCACCTTATCTGGATCGCTCTCCTGAAGTCGCTTCCATTCATGGAAGAACTTGTATTTGGATCCGAGAGTACCCACCTTGGCCTGCATGCCATTGCTAAGCATCAGGAACGCATTGTAGTAGAAGAGATGCGGTATGGTCTTCTGATAGTCCGAATAATTGTCCGTATAGGCATTCTCGACATCGATATCCTGACGCTTCAGTTCAACGAAAAGAAGCGGAATACCATTGACGAAACCGACGATATCCGTACGGCGATGGTAGATGTCACCGTCAATCTTCATCTCCTTCACGGCAAGGAAATGGTTGTCCATAGGGTCCGCAAGGTTTATTACCTTGGCGGTAGCCTCCTCGACCTGTCCATTAGGCAGGGTCTTCTTCACCTTGATTCCATCACGGAGCATGAAGTACTTCTCCTCATTAATCTGCATGAGGGTCTGGGTGCTGTTGTGCTCTTCAAGCTTGTTGATGACATCGGTCATGTCTTCCTCGGTGATCCAAGGATTGAGCCTCTTCAGGGCCTTACGCAATTCTCTCTTGAGAAGAATCTCCTTATATGAGTTTCTGCCCAAGGTGCCGTTCGGACCAAGGATTTCCTTGTCATATGCGAAGACAACATCCCACCCCAGTTCGTTCTGGAGCAGGTTGCCTGCACTGTCCTGCACAAGTTTATTTTCAGAATAGTCGTATGCCATACTTGCGACAATAATTATACTTCAATTTCTCCGTTCATCAACTTTGGAAGAAGGCGGTCACGGGCTTCAACTAAAAGTGGTATCTGTTTAGATAGAGTTTTTAGTCCACTGACAATCGGACGGACTTCTTTATCAAACAATGCGGCAATATCATCCGATGGAACAACAATTTTCATGGATTGGAAGTCCTTCCACCTTACATAAGGCATTGTTGTCCCGACTGAAATCTTTGTCGCGTATTGGATTGAAGAATCCTCGAATAGCAATAAGAGGAGAAAAGACCATAGATTCCTTTTCTTTGCATTCAACACAAAACATGTACTACGTGTTAATCCGTGTCCCATTGCAACACAAACTTTATGGAAGTATGGTCGCATTGCTCCAAACAATATATCACCATCTACAAATGATACAAGAGAACTCTCTGCAAGAGTAATATTCTCAACATCTGAATACACCAAAGATTTTTTCGGTAGGCAATCTATTGGCACATAATAATCATACTTGTCTCTATTATCTTTGCTCTCCCTGATTCCAGAATCAATAGCCATATCTCCCAACACGCATTGGTTCCATCCCTCCGGTACTCCATCGACCACTTTCACATTCTCGTGTCCAGGGAAACGAAGATCAACAAACCATTCCTTGTATAGCCTCTGAGCAGCCTCTTCAAGGAGCTTGATCTGCTTCTGGTAGTTGTCTATCAACAAGTCATAACGCATTAACAGAGCAGCAATGTCATTCTGTGCCTTAATGTCAGGAAGGTCAATCTCCATTTTTAACAGGTCATCGTTGGCAAGGCTTGCACGTGTAGTCATCGACGAGAAAGCCATAAACTTACCTCTAAACTTTGGAGACCTTAAATAGTATCCAATATACTCGGGAACAACCTCATTAGTAAGAGGGCGTAATCTTTTTGTAAAACCATTGTATGTAGCATGAGGGTAATCCTTCAAAGCAACGGAACTCATACCTAGTTCATCCATGGTTTCGCTTGTTCTTGTAATGAAAACATCACCACGTTGAATTGAACAAGCCTCCTGTTCCTTTTCTGTTGATTGAACTAGAGAAGATAATTCATCAGGAAGGAACCAATGGTTAAAGACATCCGAGAAGGTCAAAAAAGGGCACCCACTCCCAAAAAACTGTCTGCCTTTTGAGAGTCCGTTATGGACTGAGTACAAGTCTCCAAGTTTGACTTTTCTAATTATCATATCAACTTCTCCCAATTCTTTTGAATCTCATCCATCAAGGAAGAAGCTTCTCGGTTAAGTTCATTCAACTCACAATGGATCTCATTCATCCTCGTCTTAAAGTCCACTCCGTCATCCTCCGCTTCTGCCACACCCACATACGCTCCAGGAGTAAGAGAGTAGTTCTTCTCCTCAATCTCTTCAAGGGTTGCAATCTTGCACAAACCGAGAACGTCTTTATAATCTCCATCAGTCCCGAACTTATCGGTCAACCAAATAGCCTCTCTCACAACAGTTTGTAGAGAAACAATCTCCGAAAGACATTGCTCATTATGAAGAATGACTTCTTTCAAATCTTGCTTTTCAGTACGATTCTTAACATTCTTGAGTTTGTCTTTGTCATCATTGATTTGCTTTTTGAATGTGGTTTCAAGAATATTCAAAGCCCCTAAGACGCCTGAAAAAGATGGATTCTTCGGATCAATCAAAGATGTATCATACCAGATTCCACTGTCATGTTCATAGACATATTCATTGATGGTCCGCCAATATTCATCAATTAAGGCCTTGTACTTATCGGTCTCACCCCTGTAAAGGTGAACGATTGCCTGAAGGTTCCTGAGCTGCCACTCCGTCCATTCGTTGAGAGTGCGGTCCACAACGGTGTAGTATTGCCTTGCGTCTATAAAGAGAACCTTATCCTTCAGCTCCTTCTTCTTTCCCTTGTCGAAGAACCAAAGGGAGCATGGCAACGAGAGTGTGTAGAAGAAGTTGTTACCCACACTCACCATCACATCGACGTGGCCGGTCTTCACAAGCTTCTCACGGATGAGCTTGTCCTTGTTGGCACTGTCGGTAGCCGACGAAGCCATGACGAAACCGGCACGTCCTCTTGCATTCAGGTATGAATAGAAATATGATATCCAGAGATAGTTTGCATTGCCAATCTCCTTAGTCTTGTCGTTGTATCCAGGGAGACCGAACGGAAGTCTGCCCGCACTGTACGCCGTCTCGCAGTTGACCTTGTTCACGTTGAAAGGTGGATTGGCCATCACATAGTCGCACTTGCCCTCAAGGTTCCAGAAGTCATGGTAGAACGAGTTTGCAGCATCACCTGAGACAACCTTTCCGTTGAGTCCGTGCACAGCAAGGTTCATCAGACAGAGCTGGGCGTTGTATTCCACCTTCTCCTGTCCGTAGAAAGTCATCTGAGTATTGGCGTTATTGCCTTCGGCATTGATGAAATCTCCAGACTGGATGAACATACCTCCTGATCCGCAAGCCGGGTCGAGCATAACTCCGTGCTCAGGTTCAAGCACGTTCACGAGCATCTTCACGAGAGACTTCGGAGTGAAGAACACACCGTCATCTGAAGCCACGGCCTTGGCAAATTTCGACAGGAAGTACTCGTAGATACGTCCCATTACATCGCCGCCGACATCATCAAGGTTCTGGTTATTGAAGATACGCAGGAGCTTGGCAAGAATCTCATCAGGCAGATACGTGTAGTTCTTCGGAAGGATACCCTTGAGTTGCTCGCTCTGACCCTCCACTAGCTTCATGGCGTTGTTGATGACCTCACCGAGGCTGTTCAACGGATTGCCGTCCTTATCTTTAAGGCCAAGGGCAGAGATACCGTCAGGCAGGTTGACCAGATAGTCGTACCTTGCCTCCTCTGGCAGATAGAGGGCATTCTTCGCTCTGAAGTCCCTTTCCTCCACAGGCATAACCCTTCCGCCACGTGACGGTCTGCTGGCATCTATGTCTGCCTTCACCATCTTGAACCTGCCGTATGCATAACGCAGGAACAGCAGTGCCAGTGTAGGCATGCAGTACTCGTTCGATGTAAGCTTGGAGTTCGCTCTCAGCTCATCTGCCGCCTCCCAGAGGTCAGCCTCGAGCTTCTTTATATTGACGTTATTTGCCATCGTTCTCTTCCTTTATCCTGCACACTTCAGCATAGACCTCTGGCTTTGTCTCCTTCAGCTCATCAAGCATGCTGTTCAACATACACTCATAGGTCATTGGACGGTTATCAACAATGATAAACGCCTGACGCCATATCTTCAATTCCTCTATCAGAGGCTGCGGAATACGGATCGTGCCGTAGTCCTTCACTGTCTTATCGTTCATGGGTAAAATCTTGCTCTCTCAAATATAGGAAATAATTCTTTTCCATTCTACATTCTTGTGGCAATATTGTAACAATCATCACAAACTGATGCCGATCAGTTTCCTCGTTGCGATTTTTCCTCGTTGCGCTGGGCGACATCAGCGAAGCCTAAATGTATCAGAATTGCCCCTGAGAAGGGATCAATGTCCTCTATGTGTAGATAATAATTGAAAATTCCACCAGCAAAATAATTGAAAAAGGGACCAAATTGTCCGAATAAGACGCGATGGACCACTTCACAAAAGACTCCAATCTCATCGGAAGATATGCCAAGGAACTCAAACTGCCCACTGTAAAGGAATCATTGGAGGACCTGCTTTCGGATGCTGCAGAACAGCATTGGGCTCACCTTCACTTCCTCTGCATCCTGCTTCAGAGAGAAGTCGAGCAACGCTACGAGAACCGCAAATTAATACGAATAAGGAAGGCTTCCTTCCCTCAGATGAAATGCCTTCGAGACTCTTGACTTCATACGCACGGGCAGAAATATAATAATGTATGGAAGGTTATTCGGTTTTCTATACAACGGTCTCTCATCTACTCACCCAAATCAGGGAGGCAAAGTCGGCGAAGACTCTACAGAGTCTTGAGGCTCGTTTCTAAAAAGATGATTTCTCTTAGATCCGGTGCCAGAACTACAATAATAACAACAAACCTCCCGTTCACGAGATGGTAGGAGATTATGAAGGACAAGGTCCTATGTTCTGCACTTGTCGACAGGCTTTGTCATAAGGCTCATCTTGTCAATATCGTGGGACAGTCATACCGCATCAAGGAAACTCAAAATATACCTTTTTTAAATCCACTTTGGGGGAAATCGACGTTACGCTCTACAATATGATAACCATTAATCTTGACATAGTGCTTGCAACAAGGCGAATGACGTTGAGCGAACTTTCCGAAAAGGTTAACGTGAATCTTACCAACCTTTCAATCTTGAAGACAGGTAAGGCTAGAGCCATTCGTTTCACTACACTCAATTCCATCTGCAAGGTGCTTGATTGCAAGCCGGGAGACATTCTCGATTATGAACCGGACCCTGAGGGGATTCAAGTTTTGGAGGATGACTTGGATGCATAAAGGCTTATGCATTTTTGACGTGAAAGCTCAAGATTATCCGGCAGCTGTTCTTGATGGTCAGGATATCAAGATTGGTTCATTGTCAGTGTTGCCATCATTCAACCTTGACTCCAGGGATGGTGCCCTATGAAAACCCATAATATGATTTCACAACAGGGACATACAAACAAGTAATGGTGGATTGGTCTGAGGTACAGAATCGGATGTCAGTCGAGCATTTCTAATGACTGTATTTTCTTTTTGTTTCCAGTGGAGCCGATATCAACGCATATATGTGTGCAGTTACCCGTTAATCAGAAACTCAGCAGCATTCTTTGGTGAGACTGTTTCAAAAGAAGCCTCCGGATACGTACCAGTGAACTGCGCCGGTATCTTGACTTTTTTGTCAGGGTCCCATTTGAACTCAAATGCCGACAACGTTCCGTCCTGAACTTCTATCAAGTCCACTTCCTTCTGCTGCTCAGTTCTCCAGAAATAACTGGAAATGCATTTCTTCGAATATTCGTTGCTTTTCTTGCGCTCCGCTATCATAAAGTTCTCCCACATATGCCCTATCTCCTCTTTCGCACGTAAACTGAGCGGGGTGAAGTTCTCAAGAACCGCATTTCTGATACCGAGATCATAGAAATATATCTTTCGGCTGAATTTTAACTCGTTACGGAGGTTCTTTGCGTAGGAAGGCAGCCTGAAGACTATATAGCACTTTTCCAGAATGTCAATATACTTCTCCACTGTCTTGTCATCAATCCTGACGGTCTGGGCTAGTTCGTGGTATGATACCTGGGAGCCTATCTGAAGGGCAAGAGCCTGTACCAGCTTGACTAGCTTATCTCCTTTCGCCACCTTGTCCATCGACAGGATATCCTTGTACAGATAGCTGTCTGTCAGTTCCTTCAGGATCTCACGTTCTTTACCCGGATTCATTACCACCTCCGGATAGTATCCGAAAATCATCCTGTCCGCAAACGAACGCTCCTCCTCAATGAGCCCGTTGTGAGAGACCATCTCGGAAAATGATATAGGATACAACTGATACTCCCTTTTCCTTCCTGCAAGAGTGTCTCCAAGTGATGATGCCAGCTGAAAAGAGGAACTGCCTGCAGCGATCAACTGAATATCCGGAAGATGGTCAGTGATAAGTTTCATAGTGTCTCCTATCCCGGATATCTTCTGAGCCTCATCAATCACCACCACTATGCAATTTCCAAGAATGAGTTTTAACCTGGTAAGCGAAATGCCGGTAAGGGTGTCCCTGTCGGCAGGGTCATCTCCGGTGAACCATTTCACATTGTCGTTCCCGGAAAGAATAATATCCATAAGGGTGGACTTCCCGACCTGCCTTGGACCAAGAAGGACGACAGCCTTCCCATCGGAAAGGGTCTCTCTGATACTATTCTCTACTTGTCTTTTTATCATAGCGCAAATATAGCATTTTCCGAATTTCTTGCAAAATAATAGGAATACAATCCTAATATCTTTCAATATTTTTGGATTATGGGAGTTCTATATGTTCAGGAATTACCGCCAAGTTATACCATCCAGGAGCCTTCTCGTGTCTTGCGTGTAGCTTCTTTGTAGTATGTGGAAGTTCAAGCAAACCACTCAATTCAAGAAAGATTTCAAAGAATACGAGCACAACAAATAGAAACTCGTTTCTCTTATGTATGTACTTTCTCAATTGCGTGAAAAGGGTATGGTCAGAGTTATTCTGCAAATAGCCTATAGACGCCTACGGATTGAGGAAAAAGGGTCATCTGCAAATTTTCGTGGAAGCCCATCCCATTATTATGCATAGACTTAACTTGAAGAATGTCGTGTATTCGGAAACGGTGGTTGAGGATTTGGCCTGCGAGGTATCATTCACCTTGTAAGTGAATCTCAAGACATCTTCCAGAATACGCATTTGATGGATAACGATTTGATTGAACTTCATCAACCTTTCAGCTTGAGGCGTTCCGTCATTGATAAACACAGCATTCCAGTTTTCCCTATTTGTCCCGTGCGCAGAACCGGTCTTTTACGCACGTCGGGCCAATGATATAATGTTCCTTGCGTAAATAATGGCTTTTGACGCACCGCAAGCGGAATCCTTTTGATTTTGCAACATTCCGCTACTTTACGCGCAACTCCTGCTCTGCGGGAAGTGTTGTTATGTGGACTCCACGCCACTCCCTACCATTGATAATCCGGGTTTCAGTCAGCCAGATATTCTTCTATAGCATCGATAGTCCGGTCAAGAACAGAAATGCCTTTGGTGTAAATGCGTAAATTGTGAGAGCGCAATCTGGCAAGGAATGTTAGTCCCACAGTATCTCCGCACAGTTTGTCAAGATAGTAACACTTGTTGTCTTTTCCGCCTTCCATCACCCAGTTCTTGATGAGTATGTTGAAGATGTCAATCTTTATGCTCAAATATTCTGAGAGGATCGGCCGAAGACTCTGGCAATAATTGTAGGCTCTTAAGATTTTTACAGACAGATCATTGTTTCCTATTGCCTGGAAGAGCGACGAGGTTTTCAGAAGATCAAGGGCATCGCTGGTCGTAGTATCGTAACATAGCGACACCATTTCATTGTAGCAATACAACAAAGAGTCTTCCGGACAGTCGAAAAGGTTATCAGAATGGCTCAGAATGTATCCTGCCGCCTTTGACTCGAGTCCAATCTTTTCTATATGATACTGCAAGACATCCCGGCAGTCTTTGAGTTCATTTTCCACCAGTTGCAGTGCCGAACGCACATTCTCCTTTTCATTGCGTTTGTCTATGACCCCCTGGATTGAAAAAGTGATGACGATACCAAGGATTACGGCGAGAATATTGGCTATGAAAGCCACAAAATCGAATTTATGGAAGATTTTGGTTTGCATACAGGCAAAATTAGTGAATCTTAAACAATAACGGCTACATTTCCGAAATACGGGACTCTCATTTTCCCAATTCCGGGAAAACCTCCGTTTCTTCTTCTACTCAGACGAACATCTGCCAATGAATGTTCACGTAAAGAATAGTGACGGTAAAGCCAAGATTGACATCCTTACCGACCAGAACAACACTTACAGCCGTCCTCCGGAGCTTTACGATTTTCATAATTCGGGGAACACAGAACAGGATGCGGAGAAGGGGGTATATATTATGGCAACCATAGGACGCAACAAGGCCGTCGCCGACCTCTGGCAGGTTTATCTGATCTCCAGACTAAAATCTGATTGCAAGCACCACTCCGGCGGTGGGTGAAAGGCCCTGGCCTGTCTGAACGAAGGCCAGATCGGGTCTGAGTTTGATATCAAAGGAGCGGGAGGCCATCAGGTGCTCGCAGTCGCGCCAATAAAGATTCTTGATTTTGGCCACGTTAACGGCATCGATTATTGACCAGATGTCGATGGCGAGAGCGCCGCACCAGCACGCAATGCTTCCCCCGTTGGAGTAGAGTACCGTTTTGTCCCCCTCCTTCACCCTGTCGCAGACACAGAATCCGGCTATGGTGAGGCCAACGGTACCGACAAGCATTCCTATTCCCTTCAAGGTCTGGCCGTTCATCATCTGGCCGACACCGCCGAAGATGAATGATGAAAGACCGGCTCCGACAGGGGAATAATGGTCCCTGTAGTCATAGACATAGTCGTGGGCATTATATAAATGCTTATACTCAGAGTATTTCATTCCCAGTGTAATCCCTTTTTCCGTTACGGCTTCGGCTTCTTTGTCTTCAAACTTCTGCACGTCTCCGCTGGCGTATCGGATGGTATCGAGGTCGAGGACGGAAATGGAGAATGTCGGGCCGTCAAGATAGTTCGAACGTTTGTATTCGACGATATTGTCGGAAACCGAGATGATTTTGGCATCGATGGTGGTTCCGTCTTTCTTTGTGATAAGGTCCTGGGCATTGGCCGAGATTGCCGAGATAAATAAAAGAACTGCCAGAGGGAGGATTATCTTCATGGTCTGAGTTGTTTTGGCTGTTATGACAGCAACAAATATAGGCGATTAGACAGGATTATTCAAAATTAGCCCTATTTTTACTGATATGAAACTACAGATTTCACTCATTGCGGTATTCGCTCTTCTATTTCCTGTCAGTATGTCTGCCCAACTGGACACCAGGGCTCCGGGCATTTATGCAATAGTCAGAGGAGAATCAATACCTCTTAAATATTCGAGCAGCGGTTATTCCTCATCATCCAGAGGCTGGTTCGCCAATTCAGAAACGGTCACGTTCTACAGGGGAGGAATGACCTCAGGAGTAACGGCTGACAATACTTTTGTCCTGGTCAATGATCCGGAACAGTTCGGTTATATGGCCAATGACCCCTTCTTCTGGCACCTTACTCCGGCAGATATGGTAGTCGTGCGCTTGACCGTCAATCCCGAAAAGAAGCGCCGCGAACTTGAGTCACAAATAGAATATGAGATTGGAGATGTCGGCGTGGTTATTTCAAATGGCGGCTTGGAGTTTGATTGGGAGCAGATTTCAGAAAATTCATACAAGATATCGGTCCGCGGCCTCGAACCGGGAGAATACGGCATCGCTTTCCGTGCCGGCGGTTCACAGGGTCACATTTCTCGTGCAGGCAGTTCACAGAGTTTCGCTTTCGATTACAATTACGGAATCTATGGATTCACAATTCCAAGAGGATATCTCGAAGGCAGAATCACGGAGATGAACACACCCATCGACAGGGATACGGAATATGCAATCATACCGCCCGCTTCCGAGGTAAAGCCTGAAAAGGACCTCAAGAAAGGAGGATATGAGAAGGTTCTGTGGGATTTGGAGTTCGGATATGTCAACAAGAGCTGGATATGCAACTATCCCTCCGGCAGACAGCGTGAAGATCTTTTCGGTGACAAGGGAAAATTACTTCACGGAATGTATTTCGGAGCTATGCTGACACCATCATTCGACTGGGGTCTCGGTCTCCGCACGGGAGTACTCGCAGAGGCTTATATCTCCAAAAGTTCAAGAATAACGGAATATTGCAGAGACTACAGCGAATTTGACCTGTACTTTCCCTTGCATCTGTCATACCGTTTTCCGTTTAAGAAAGACATTGCTCTCACCATTTACGGCGGAGCAGGCTTCGAGTGGGCAGTCGCCGGCAATTACAATGAGACCAAAGGCACCGCGTGGGTGCCGGGAAGACGGCCTGTTCCCGTTTTGACGGATCCCAAGAAACACGTGTTCGGCAACGGATGGCCGGAAAATATCAACTGGCAGGCGGAACTTGGTCTGAATTTCCGTTTCGAACATATCGGATTCAGTTTCACCTACGGCTTCGGCCTTGTCGACCACCATTTGCAGAATTCCTTCGACGGAGGTAATCAATACGAGGCAGCTGCAACATCCCGTCAGGACAGGATGCAGGCGACCATTTCAATGTATTTCTAATGTCGCTGATTTTCGCTTTTGCTCTGGCTCTCACCAACGCGAGTCACTCGCGTAAAGTGCCAACAACTTTAGATCAATGAGAACTCATCATTAACCAGCTCGCTCTTCTTCCTAATCACCACATCATCATACATCAACATCAGAATATCATCCTCATACTGGCCAATAATACTCTCGTTCTCAATCCCATTCATATTATTCCAAATAAGAGGGAAGAAATCCACTCCAGCACCATACGCATGCAGATAAGCACCGCCAAACCTTGGATTCACCTCAATCAACAAATACTCCCCATCCCTCATAAAGAAATCCACATCCATAGGACCACAGAA
>DCIN01000013.1:18260-25091 GCA_002315815.1 Bacteroidales bacterium UBA1725
GTCATCAACTCCTGAATAATATAATCATGCTCACCGCTGAACCAGTCTGCTTTAGCCTGCTCCATAGAATGCACCTTGTGAGCGCCCACACTGCCGCTTCCACAAATAGGCTTCATAAAAACCGGGAAACTAATCTCGCCAGCATCAACAGCCTTTTCAAACTCAGACCAATTATGAAAAGTCAAGGGTGTAGGAATCCCGTGAGCCTTACAATACTTGAACATCTCAAATTTGTCAAAGCAACAACGGGCTGTAACATCATCAGCAGGGCACAAAGGCAAGACGCCCGCCTCAATCAAACGGTCACGATTACGCGAAAGCACCTCAATCTCAGCGTCAATCACAGTCGTAATCGCCTTCACATTGTTCTCCTTGCAAATCTTGATAATAGTATCCATATAGTCAGGAGCATCTATTCTTGGCACGACATACTCCTTTGTAGCAAAGGCCAATGCCGGTGCTGTTGATTTGTTGTCAGTGGCTACAATGGTGCACTTGTCACCAATAGATTCCTGTACATTACGAAGCAGCCTACCTCTACGGCCACAACTGCAGAACAAAATACTCGGTTTCATTGCTTATGATATTTATTTCTTTCTTATTCTTCATTATGTATTCCCTTGCTGTCCACTTCTCTCTAATCAATTCATACCCATTCTCTGTTTTCAGATAGACCTTAATTCCGCACAGTACGCGGCTTAAAAATTTGAAAGGACCTGATAAAGAAAGCCTTACCAGACCTTGATAATGTCAGATTTTTCACCTAAATTAGTGATGCGAATAAAATAAGCGATTACTGACATGGCACATAAAATCTATCTCTCGTCAGGATTTGTCCTTCAACCAAGCACCTCTATCGCATTGCTTCCTTAATACAATCCACAATGTATCTCACATCGTCGTCAGACACATATGGTCCTGCCGGGAGACAGAATCCGATCTTGAAAAGACCTTCCTCTACTCCATCAGTATATGCGGCACAACCATCATACACCGGCTGCTTGTGCATTGGTTTCCATACAGGACGACACTCGACCTTCTTGCCGAGCATAAATACACGAAGTGCCTCTACATTCTCGTTTGGCTGGCAATCAGTTGTTGCAGTTTCTACAGTATGCATAACGCCGGCAGCACCTCCGACAGCCGTCTTGACTACTTCCTTATATGCATTCTCTTGCCCCTGAATATGGACATCGGGATCAAGAGTAGCAGCGCAAAGCCAAAAATTAGCATCATAGCGAGAATCTGTCGGCTGCTTGTGGATATGGATACCAGTAAGCTCAGCAAGAAGTTTCTCATAAAGAGCCTGCACGTGCTTATGATGTGCAATATGATCATCAAGCACTGTCATCTGACCACGACCGATACCAGCACAGACATTGGACATTCTGTAATTGTATCCGATAGCTGTATGCTGATAGTATGGATATGAATCTCGAGCCTGAGTAGCATACCACAGTATCTCGTCAGCATCTTCAGCATTCCGGCAGATAAGAGCTCCACCACCTGAAGTGGTAATCATCTTATTGCCGTTAAACGAGAGTACACCATACTTTCCGAATGTTCCAAGTATCCGGCCGTTGAAACGTGAGCCCATTCCCTCTGCAGCATCCTCTACTACTGGAATACCATACTTGTCAGCAATCGCCATAATCTCATCAATCTTGTACGGCATACCATATAGAGCAACAGGAACAATTGCCTTTGGATACTTTCCCGTCTTCTCTTTACGGTCAAGAATTGCCTTCTCAAGAAGCACAGGGTCCATATTCCAAGTTTCAATTTCAGAACCGATGAATACTGGTTTTGCTCCAAGGTATGTGACAGGATGTGAAGACGCGCAGAATGTGAAACTCTGAACGCAGACTTCGTCTCCAGGGCCGACACCACAAGCAAGAAGTGCGAGATGAACTGCGGCCGTTCCAGACGACAGGCAAACTACCTTACGGTCCAGTGGTTCAGAACCATCATTCTTACTGTTCACAAAATCAGCGAGATTTTGCTCAAATGCGTTTACATTCGGACCCATAGGAACTACCCAGTTGGTATCAAATGCCTCCTGGACATATTTTTCCTCCATCTTGTTCTCGCTCATATGAGCAAGGCAGAGGTATATTGTATTTCTTTCTTCCATTGAAACTAATTATTGCATTTTTTGAGATTTACTTAATGTCTTATCTTACAAGGATTTCCAAATGCGGTGATATGGTCTTCTGGAATATCCTCTACTACTACGCTTCCTGCGCCAATCATATTCCAAGCACCAAGATTAAGATACTGGCAGACACTTGAGCCGATACCAATCCAAGAACCTTCTCCCACGCGTACACCACCAGACAGATGGACTCCCGGAGCAATATGGCAATAGTCATCTATCACACAGTCATGATCAACAGTTGCCCCAGTATTAATGATACAATGCTTCCCAATTACCACATCCGCATTCACTACAACTCCAGCCATAATAACCGTGCCTTCTCCAATCTTAGCAGAAGGAGAGATAACAGATGAAGGATGAATAGCCGTACCGAAGTCACAATGTAATTGTTCCACAATCTTTTTTCGAATACTATTATCTCCAATAGCGACAATCACAGGCGATAATCCATCGGCATTATGTAGAACAGGGTACCCTGCTAGCGTCTCGACAGCAGTATTATCATCGATAAAGGCTTTCACCTTCACCCCCGAAGCGTAAAGCGAGTCCATAATCACTTTTCCGTGTCCACTCGCACCATACAAATATATATCCATATTATCCGTTAGTTCGTTCCGTTGAAATAATCCATCGTTGCTGCCATTCCTTTGGTCGTATTGATATCGGAACGCATCAACACTTTTTTAATTGTAGTAAAGAAAATCTTCGCGTCCAGAGATAAGCCGATATTGTCTACATAATAGATATCATACTCTAATTTTTGAGTCCAGGAAATGTTGTTTCTTCCATTTACCTGAGCCCATCCGCTCATCCCTGGAGTCACCTCGTGACGCCTGTGCTGTTCTTTGCTGTATAAAGGGAGATATTGAACCAGTAAAGGCCGAGGTCCGATAAACGCCATCTCTCCTCTCAATATGTTTATCAACTGAGGCAATTCATCAATTGATGTTGAACGAATGAATTTACCAATCTTCGTGAGACGATCGGCATCCGGAAGAAGATTGCCTTCGCTATCCTTCTCATCGGTCATCGTTTTAAACTTCAGCGCTTTAAAGATGATCTCATTTTTCCCCGGTCTATCCTGAGTAAAAAAAACACCAGCCCCTTTATTCGCAAAATGCAGCAAGATGACGGTTGCGATGAAAACGGGAGATAAGAGAATCAAGGCAAGTAGAGCACCAATAAAACCAACAGGCCTCTTGAAACAATGAATGTATATTCTTTGATATGTAGTCATCATTTATGTTTTCTGAATCTACGATTTTTGCAACAAATACCTTTATTCGTTCGACTTGCCGTTGTCGTCAGGAAGAGTTCCTGAGGGCTTGCGCTTGCCAAAAGGACGTCGTGTTGTGGACTGACGTTTGATGCCGGGGTTGTGCAGCGTATTCCTTCCGGGAGATGGCTTTAACGGCGAGGGCTCCAGAAAAGGAGTTGTATATGCATATTTCATCCCATTCTGACACGGTAGTGTTAAAGCGGGAGAAATACAGTTTGAAAGAAGACCTGTCGTTTGCCATCAAAAACGTTGGTTGGATTGACAAAGATATAAATAATCCTTACACCCGCGGAACTCGATAGCTCTCTTCCTTTACTTTATAATAAAAGGCCGAGAAAACCCAGAGGTCTTAGCCTCTGCGGATAAATCGGCCAGCTGTCCCAAACAGCTGGAGTAATAATTCTTTGCGGTTACCCCCGGTTCTCAATATACTTGCGTACTGTTTCGGGAGATGCTTCATAACATCAGTACTGGTCGAAGGTGTTTTCTGTGATTCTTTCCAGGTATTGCTGGATTATTGACTTGAGTTGCGGCAACATTCCCTCGATTACCTCCGGATGCTCGGCTGCAAGGTCATTCTCCTGCATAAAGTCGTTCTTGAAATCATACAGCCCTATCACTTTGTCGCCGTTGTAAAGCAGGGACCACTCACCTTTGATGAAATTGTATATTCCGCTGGTGTAGTTAAGCGCGAAACGGTCTTCCAAGCCGGTCTCGAGGAGATTGTTGCCGAAAGCCAGGAAAGGTTCGTCATATCCCAGATATCCGAGGACTGTAGGAGTGATGTCTGTCTGTTGTGCCAGTCCTTCATCCAGATGGTTCAAGTCACCTGCCGGGGAATAGAAGAAGACAGGAATGGCATAACTGCCTGTAATGCTCGTGTATTCCTTGTGGGAGAAAGGACCGGAATGATCGGCAGTAAACACGAATAGGGTGTTCTTGAACCATTCGCGGTCGGAATATTTCTCCATAAACTGACGTATTGAGTCATCAACGTACCTGACGCATTTGCTTATCGGGAATTCTCCATCCGGATAATTGTCGGCCAACTCGTCCGGGACACGGAACGGGTGGTGCGAAGTGGCTGTGAATATGGTCGCAAGAAAAGGTTTGTCCCATCTGGAAATCTCCTCGCCCATATAGTCTATGAATTTGCCGTCCCATATTGACCAGGTGCCGTCAAAATCGTTCTGATCGGGATAGTTCTCGAGGGCATATCTGTAATCGAATCCTACCGTTTTGGCAAAGGAGGTGAGTCCCATAGATCCGGCTGGGGCGCCGTGGAAGAAGGCAGTATGGTAGCCTTTCTTTCCAAGATATGTGGCAAGGCTGGGGATATTGTTGGAAACATATTCCGTCGAACTGATGGATTCAATCATAGGAATCAGGCCGCACATCGTTGAGGGGATGGCATCGATGCTGATGTTGCCGTTTGCGAAAGAATAGCGGAAGCGTAGGGATTCCTGCATCAGTGAATCCAGATAGGGCATATATCCCTGATGAGGGGCGCCAAGCAGGGATGATACATATCCGCTGTAGCAGCTGCCGAAACTCTCAAGTATGAAGACTACCACATTTTTCTGCCTGAAGGATGCCTTGGGGTTGAAGTGAACAGGGTTGAACATCTCCGTCATAGTGCTCCTCTGCTCGGCGGTGCTGAAATAGTCCGGCACTTCGAAATCGTCATTGCCAACAGTTCTGAACATACAGAAGGTGGTGTTCAGGATAATACCGCATTCGGACGGCTCCTCCACATATTCGGTGGCGTTCATAAGCATAAGGGGTCTCTCCTCATAATTGTAGCTTCCGCGTATGCCGCCGAGAGCCAGCACGCAGCCTGCGATGAGCGTCAGGGTATGCAGCAGATAATCAGTCAGTCCGTAATTTCGGCGTGTCAGGGGTGGGTTGGGCTCCATATAGAGTTTGACGAGCCCGAAAGTCAGCAATGCGGCCAGAATGACAAGATACCAGTGCGATACCAATTCGATGACGAATATCTTGAAAAGGTTGCTTTCTGCCTGGAATTCCGTGAAAAAGGAAATTGTCGTGCGTTTTTCTGTGTACTGGAAAAAGACCGAGTCGGCGAAGTTCACGACAATCCATATAGAATTGACTGTGATGAACAGCCACTTGAGCACCTTCTGATATGATTGTCCGGCCCTGAATCCGAAGGGGACAAGGGCGAGGAGGATGTAGGGCAGATTGCTGTATACTATTCCGCAGAGGTCGAATCTGAGGGAATGGAATTCGAGAGCGAAGAAGCGCTGGAGCGTCACTTTTGTAAGAAGCTCGCCGTTAAGCAGTACGAAAACCAGCCTGCATACAAAATATGCAAACACCACAAGCGCTATGTTGCCCAGTGTAGCCAGGAGCGGATAATAAAACTTGTTCTTTAATGCTTTCATCGTAATAAACATAAAGTGAATCTCCAAAAATACAAATATAAAAGTTAATTTTGCTACGTGAACAGAAACAAGAAAGCGATGGAAGAAAATGAAAAACCGATGTCGGAGGTAGCGGTCAAACCGATGCCTGTCTGGAGGTGGATACTTGAGCTGGTGCCTGGTATAGCCGTATTCTTGTTTTTATATAGTATCGCTCAGGATGTCTGTGTGATGGAATCGCCCTGGCTGCAGATGCTTGTTCGTCTTCTGGCCGGTATTGTCATTCTGGGAGTGTTCCTGTTGTGGACAAGAATCTTTGAAAAATGCTGGAGAATGGATATCCTGTTTAAGTTCAGGAGTCTGGGGACAGGGCTGACAATCGGAGCATTGTTCTTCTGTGCCGTGGTGGGTATTATGGCTGCATTCGGATCATACAGAGCCATCTACGCATCGCCGGACTGGTGGAAGATAGCGGAACGGTTCTGTTTCTATTTTCTTGTGGCATGCGGAGAGGAAGTGGTTTTTCGGGGCATACTCTTCAGGCTCATTGATGAAAAGTTCGGATTTTGGTGGGCAATCTTGATATCAGCATCTCTGTTCGGATTTGTTCATATCACCAATCCTGACGCCACTCTGTGGAGTTCGGTGGCGTTGGTCATCGAAGCAGGTCTGCTGCTCGGTGCAGCATACAAATTCTCGGGCTCGTTGTGGATGCCCATAGGTATTCATTGGACTTGGAACTTCATACAGGGAAACGTCTTCGGCCTTGAAGTTTCCGGAAGTGGCCACGAGGAAAGCATCTTGAAGGCCGTCGTGACAGGGCCGGATATCATTACCGGGGGCGGCTTCGGTCCGGAGGCGTCAATAATCTCAATGGTTGCAGGCGGTCTGCTGTCAGCCCTGTTCATCCTGAGACTGGTTAAGTAAATCTCAAAAAATAACTTGGTAATCTTGATTTCGTCTTATTGGTCCATATTTCACTCTTCATCGGTCACATAGCCCGCTATGCT
>DCIN01000013.1:25111-37650 GCA_002315815.1 Bacteroidales bacterium UBA1725
TTCAGAGCAAAATCTGTCCTCAATAATACTCGTCAATTTTTACCAACTTATTTTTTTCTCTTTACTAAAACACACAAGATATGAAAAATACTGTGTTTACCCTACTCTTCGTTTTTTTGAGATTTACCAAGTATGGTGTCACGGTTGAGTGAGCAGTCCGGACAGCATCACTTCCCGGCTGTTCCGAAGCATCATCTCTCTGTTGTTCCGAAGTATCATTTCTCTGTTGTTCCGAAGTAGTACTTTCCGGCCCAGTACTCGAAAAGAGGGTCCAGAATGACAGCCTTGTCTTCAGCATCGAATGTGAGTACCTCTTTCTTGCAGAGGGCATCCTTGAGGCGTCTTACGTTGGCCGACGAATGCAGCCCGTACTGACTGATGATATCGGACGAGCTGAATCTGGTGACACCGTCGAGAACTGCCTTCAGGAAGGCCTTCTGGAAACCAGTCAGATCGCCCATAACCGCTTTGAATCTGGGTTCGTGTATGCTGATTATAGCATTGAGCGCATCCACAATTATAGGCTCCATAATATAACCCTTGGAAAAAGAGTCGCAGATGGCGCAGAAGTGATTGAAATACCAAGGGTTGCATCTGAAAATTTTGCACATTCCGGTCAATAGGTCCCTGTCGGTCTCCTTGCCTGTGGCAAGAAAACGCTGGATGGCGCTGCTGACAAGATCCCTGGTATCAATTGTGGAAAGCCTCACCCTCTCCACCTGACGGACGAAAAAGTGCCTGTGTTCGAAGATTTCCTTCATCGCGTTCACCTTTGATCCGGTGAAAACGTATGAGGCAGCCTGCCTGTCCACGGGGGTCAGCCCCTTGAATGTTTCTTCCAGCAATTTGCAGACTCTTTCGCCTCCTTCAATATCCAAAATATTATGAAATTCCTTGAGAATCAGAACTGTCTTGCTTTCCTTGTCACGGGCGGAGCGATAGGGGAGAGTGAGAATCGCCCGGATGTCGTTCTCGTCCACATCCCGGTTGATGGAAAGAATCTTTCCGCAGGAAGCAAAGATTTCCTTGTCGAATACGAAGTGGGTTCCTTGCAGATATTGGTCCACGAGTTGAGCATATTCGACGGCGTTCTTTCCGGAGTTGCGAAGTATTGCATCTCCTATGCCGCTCAATAATTCCGAAAGTTGCAATGCTCCAGTCAGGGTGAATACATCCGGTACCGTTTTGACCCTTCCGGCCTTGAGATTGATGAACGCCTGTTCCAAAAGAGAACCTGTGCCGCTCTTGGGTGCTTCGTAAATGACAATGTTCTCTCCATTCGAAAGGAGATTGCAGAATACATTCAGGTCCTGAGTTCTTCCAAGGAAATTCCTGCCTGAAACGTGTTTGTAGTAAATGAATGGGATGTCCATCCGTGTAACAAATATGTTGCTTTGAAATACTGCAAATATAGGAAAAAATTTTGCAGAAAAAAGAAAAAACGCTAAATTTGCGGCCGAATATTATATGACCGTCAAGCCATTGATAAAGAGTCGCCCCGGAGGCGGACGCTTGCGGCCGGAAACTTTTAACAAAGTTCGTTTATGTACGCAATCGTAGACATTGCAGGCCAGCAGTTCAAGGTTGAAGCTGGAAATGAAATCTTTGTCCAGAGACTTTCTCAGGCCAAAGGTGCTGATGTCGAGTTTGGCAAGGTGCTTCTCGTGGAGAATGAGGGCGCAGTCAAGGTCGGTACACCCTATGTAGAGGGCGCTGTTGTCAAGGCTACTGTTCTCGATGACGAGGCCAGAGCAGACAAAGTGCTCGTATTCAAGAAGATCCGTCGCAAAGGATTCCAGAAGTGCAACGGTCACCGTCAGCTCCTCACCAAGGTGAAGATCAACGAAATCGCTTAAAATCAGAAGACTATGGCACACAAGAAAGGTCAATCAAGTTCAAAGAACGGTCGTGAGTCGCAAAGCAAGCGTCTTGGACTCAAGAAGTTCGGTGGCGAGGTCGTTAAGGCTGGAAATATCATCGTACGCCAGAGGGGTACAGTCCACAATCCTGACCGCAATGTCGGAATGGGCAAGGACCATACTCTCTACGCTCTCGTGGATGGAACCGTAAAGTTCACACGCAAGCGTCAAGACAGGTCATATGTATCGGTAATCCCTTTTGAGAACTAGTCTCGGAGGACGAAAAGTCAGTTGAGGACAGACACTTCGAGACAGGTGTGTGTCCTTTTTTATTTCACATATACTATGCTTACACTCAAAACTCTACGCGATGACCCCCAGGCTGTCATCGACAAATTGAAGATAAAGAATTTCGATGCCAGGCCCATAGTGGACAAGGTGCTGGAACTCGATGCTCTGCGCCGCAGGCTCCAGACAGAGAGCGACGCCCTGCTTGCAGAACAAAAACAAATCTCCGCTCAGGTCGGTTCCCTTATGAAACAGGGACTTAAAGACAAGGCTGAAGAGATAAAGGCCAAGGTTGCCGGGATGAAGGCCAGAACAGCCGAGCTGCTTGCCAGAATGGATGAGGCAGCTGCTGATATGGAAAACAATCTCGTGCTTATGCCCAACCTTCCCTGTGGGCTCATCAAGCCCGGCAAGGGAGCTGAGGACAACGAGATTGTCAAGATGGGAGGTCCTGAAGTCAATCTCCCCGAGAATGCTCTTCCACATTGGGAACTTGCCAAGAAATATGACATCATAGATTTCGATCTCGGCGTCAAGATTACCGGAGCCGGATTCCCTGTTTACAAAGGTAAGGGAGCCAAGCTTCAGCGCGCCCTCATCAATTTCTTCCTCGACTGCAACACCGCCGCCGGATACAAGGAGGTTGAACCTCCGGTAGTGGTGAACAAGGAGTCGGGGTTCGGGACCGGACAGCTGCCTGACAAGGAAGGTCAGATGTATCACGCCGAGGTGGATGACTTCTATCTTGTACCTACGGCTGAGGTTCCTGTCACCAACATTTTCCGTGATGTCATTCTCGCCGCAGACCAGATTCCACAGCGTCTGACCGCCTATACTCCCTGCTTCCGCCGTGAGGCCGGGTCCTACGGCAAGGATGTCCGGGGACTCAACCGCCTGCATCAGTTCGACAAGGTGGAGATTGTGCGCGTGGAGAAGCCCGAGGACAGTTATGCCGCTCTTGACGATATGGTTGCCCACGTGGAGGGAATAGTCAACAAACTCGGACTGAAGTACAGGATACTCCGTCTCTGCGGTGGCGATATGTCCTTCACTTCCGCAATCACCTACGACTTCGAACTCTGGTCTGCCGCACAGCAGCGCTGGCTCGAGATTTCCTCCGTGTCCAACTTCGAGACCTATCAGGCGAACCGTCTTCACCTGCGTTATCGTGACGAGGAAGGCAGGACTCAGCTTGCACACACTCTCAACGGATCTTCGCTGGCCCTTCCCAGAGTCGTGGCTGCTCTTCTGGAAGACAACCAGACTCCCGACGGTATCATCATTCCCGAAATTCTGCGTCCCTACACGGGATTCGAAAAGATTGACTGATAGCCTGCTTGGCCGATAATAGAACGATACTCGGAATAGATCCCGGAACCAACTTGCTTGGCTTCGGGATTATTCGTGCGGATTCGGGACCTGTTCCACGCTTTGTCGATGCCGGGGTGCTCGACCTCAGGAGAATAGTCTCCCCATACGACAAACTTGAGGTCATATCCGACAAAGTAGGGGCTCTATGTGACCTTCATCATCCGCACGACCTTGCGATAGAGTCTCCGTTCTACGGCAGGAACGCCCAGGTCATATTCAAGCTCGGGCGGGCTCAGGGAGCAGCTATGACGGCAGCCTTGAAATGTGGGGCAAAAGTATTCGAATATGCTCCACGCGAGGCCAAGATGGCAATCTGCGGAAATGGATCTGCATCCAAGGAGCAGGTGGCCCTGATGGTTGAAAAAACACTTGGCACAAAAATTGAAAGCAAATACTTGGATGCGACGGATGCTTTGGCTCTTGCCCTATGTCATTACTACCGGATAACAAGTCCTTTTGGGATGAAAACCGGTTCTTCCGGCTCCTGGGAGAAGTTCATCGCCGCCAATCCTGACAGAATCAAATAATATCATACAAATAATGAAGAAGTTAGTAGTATCTATGCTCTGTGCTTTCGCAGCTCTTTCCGCATTTGCCCAGAGTTATGATGTAAAGGCCGTCCTCAAGGACGCAAACACCGATGAGCCAGTCAGCTATGCGACTGTATCCATCACCAGGGTGGGGCAGGAGAAGCCCACTAAGTATACCCTTAGCGATTACGATGGAATTGTCACCATCGAAAATGTCAGGAAAGGTGACTATCTGCTCAAGGCAGAGCTTCTCGGCTTTGTGACATTGTCAAAGAAAATCACTGTGGAAAACAGTGTCGTGGATCTCGGAACTCTCGTGATGCTGCCCGACGAAGAGCAGTTGGAGGCGGCCAGAATATCCGCAGCCACCAATCCCGTCATCATCAAGAAGGACACCATTGAGTACAATGCTTCTTCATATCTGACCGCTGAAAATGCAGTCCTTGAGGATCTCCTCAAGAAACTTCCGGGAATAGAGGTCAGCGAAAACGGTTCCATATCTTCCAACGGCAAGACCATTTCCAAGATAACGATTGCCGGCAAGACCTTCTTCCTGGATGACCCTACTGTGGCATCCAAGAACATTCCCGCCAAACTCATCAACAAGCTCAAGGTCATACAGAAAAAATCCGAGCAGGCTGAGTTCACCGGCATAGATGACGGACAGGAAGAGTATGTGATAGACCTTTCCGTACAGCCCGGCAGTATGAACGGACTCATCGGCCGTATGACTGCGGGTGCCGGAAATGACATTCCTTCTTCCGTCAACAGCAACAACGACTTCCGCTATACCGGCAACGCTTTCATAGGCAGGTTCTCTGACAACACACAGATATCCCTCATACTCAATGCCAATAACGCCAACAGGGCTGGTGCCACCAACCGTGCCGGCAATATGATGGGTGCAATGATGGGCGGCGGCGGTCCTATGGGCGGCGGCCAGGGAGGATTCGGCGGAGCAAACGGAATCACCACCACATACTCTGCAGGTCTGAACATAGCCGGAAATCTCTTCGACGACAGAATGGAACTTGGAGGCAACTATATGTTCAACTGGAACAACAATGATGTCCTCGAGAAAACTGTCCAGACAACCTTCCGTCCGGAAAAGAGCAACCTGGTTTACGATTCCGACGGTATGAGCAACACTCTTTCCAGAGGACATCGCATAGGTTTCCGTCTGGAGCACCAATTCTCAGAAAACACCTCCATACTGCTTCAGCCCGAAATCAATTTCGGAAGCGGAACTATGTTCAGCAAATCCGATAACACTACATACGACGGCACCTTGGCCGCAGGAAATGAACTTAATTATTCTGATCAGAAATCCAGTGGTGTGAACAAGAGCGTCACGGCGACCACGATGTTCCTTTTCCGCCAGAGATTGGGCCTGCCCGGACGCACCTTCACTCTGATGGGTGATTTGAATTATTCCAATAACAATATGGACGGAAACAACTACAGTTTCACGAAAGTTTACAATCAGGGAGATAAGGCTCCGTCCGAAATCAACCAGGACTACACTCAGTTGGGCAGGAATATGGGAGTTATGGCCAATGCCACCTATACAGAGCCTATGGGCAACTACTTTTACCTTCAGGCGCAGTACAGTTTCAACTGGAACAAATCCGAGTCATCCAAGGAAACCATTGACCTCTTCACCGGTAAGAAAGATTATACCTATTCGAACGAAGTCATCAATCAGAGCACAACCCAACAGATCGGCGCCAACCTGCTCTACCAGTCCGATTCCTTCCACGCCCAGGTCGGTTTCTTCGGAATCCCTTCTCACACATACAACAGCACTACCGTGTACAACACCACTACAAAAGAGTACAAACCTGTGGAATATGTGGATGACAGGTGGAATTTCTCCCCTCAGGCTATGCTGTTCGCTGATTTCAGCGAGAATTCGACCATACGTTTCTTCTACAGGGGCAATTCTTCCCAGCCTTCCACCAGCCAGTTGAATCCGGTGCCCGACAATACCAACCCTGTCAACGTGACTTTCGGTAATACTGAATTGAGTCCGTATTTTTCTCATAACCTCAACGGAAACTACAGTATCAGCAACAGGCGCACCTATTTCTCATTCAACACCAACTTCAACGCCGGAATGGTCACCAACCCCATTACAAATGCCATCTGGTACGGCAATTCCGGTCAGCAGTACTCTATGCCTTTCAATGGTGCCAATAGAGGAAACGCCGGCCTCAATGCAATGCTGAGCACTCCTATTGGTTTCACCAAGTTCACAATCAGCAACTCTTTGGGCGGCAACTGGAACACCAGTTCCACCTATGTGGGCAAAGACATCGATATGAGCAAATATCCCGATCCTCTCACCGACTACTACAAATTTATGGAAGAGTTCGGCAAAGATCATAAGGATGTGACAAACGACCCCAACTTTGCGAAGAGCGTTACCAACAGTTTCAGCTTCAATGATCGTTTCCGTCTGGTATATAGAGCGGACCAACTGTCCCTCGAGGGATCATTCAATACAAGAATCAATAAAACTTGGGTAAAGGTGGGTACTTCTGACAACAATACCACCACTCTGAACAATCAGCTCGGTCTCACCGCAAACTTCGTAAGCAGCGATGCCACTTTCAGCGCAGAGGCAAATTACCGCTTCAACTGGTACAACGGATATACCACAGCGCAGCCTGATGAGCACGTACTCAACCTCACGCTTTCCAAAACAGTGCTCAAGGGAGCTATGACAATCTCCCTTACCGGCACCGATCTTCTCGGACAGACCAGGAACCTGACCGTTGATGACACCAGCAACTACCATTCTGAAACCCTCAACAACACTCTCGGCCGTTATGTGATTCTGTCACTCAGCTACAATTTCGGATCTATGGGCAGAAGAGGCAACCGCAGCAGTATGGGCGGCGGAATGGGTGGCGGCCGTATGGGCGGCGGAATGATGGGAAGACCCGGAGGAATGATGTAGTCATCTTCCTCCCTCCTCCCTCCTCCCTCCTCCTCCTCATTATTGCCACAGTAATCGGGTCCCGGACCTCGTCGTCTGACTATTCTGTATCCGATTCCCGTGTCTGCACGAGATTGTCGGGCTGTCGGTTGCCGGTCAGGACTGACGTTTCCCCATAGCAGCTTATCATCGTTCCCTCTGCTCCCGTATTGTCGGGGGCATTGTGGCATCGTAGTTATGAGCATATAGCGTATTAAGACAGCACTCGAAAAAAAAGCTGGGACCCAGATAGTGATTCCTGAAAAACAGTTGCTATATTTGCGTAATTATGTTGTTTGCGTTCATCAAAGCCTTTCTTATGGGAGTGATAGTGGCCGCCCCTCCCGGCCCAGTGCTGTTTTTTGTGATGCAGAAGACTGTCTGCGACTCCCGCAAGGCCGGATTGTATGCAGGAATGGGATCAGCAATTGCTGATACTGTATATGCAGCGGTGGCTGTTTTCGCTCTTGGGCTCGTCAAGGATTTCATAGACAAGAACACCCCTCTGATTATGCTTGTAGGCGGTCTTCTCGTCGCTCTGGTTGGGTGGAATATGGCAAGAAAAAAAGTGACCGGTCCCGTTATGGAGGGAGGAACTGACAAAAAGCCCTTCCTTTGGTACAGTGGTCAGACTATGGTGTGCGCCTTTTCCAATCCCGCTGCGCTTTTTGTGGCGATGTTCATTCTGGCTGTATTCAAACTGGATTCTGCATCTCTCAATTTCCCCGCCTGGCTGGTGCTGCCATTCGTGTTTGTAGGAGAAATCAGCTACTGGACACTTCTGACTTTCCTGTTCAAACGTTTCTTGCACCCGGGTCCCCGTTTTTTAAACATCTTCAGCCGTGGGGCCGGTCTGGTAATCGTTGTGTTCGGACTATATTTGCTGGTTAAAGGAGTTATAGGCATTGTCGCCACCTCCGGCATTCAGTGAATGTCAGTAATTTCTTTGTAATCTTGTCTTCGTTATGAAAAACAACGACAATAAACAATCCCGATGGATTCTGAAGAATCTTGTTTCGGCACTGGTTTTTGTGCTTGGTTTCGTGCTTGTTACAAGCATCTTCCTCGCCATTTATACACGGCATAACAAAGAGACTGAGGTTCCTGATTTCACCAACCTGACTTTCAGTCAGGCTCGCAATGTTGCTATATCCGCCGGACTACGGGCGGTGCAGGGGGATTCCGTCTATGTGCGCAGGCTCAAGCCGGGTGTGGTGTTCGACCAGTTACCCAAAGCAGGAACCCGGGTAAAACCAGGGCGTAAAATTCAGCTTACCACTAACACCACCCGGGCAAAGCAGGTTCCTATGCCATCGCTGGTCGGTTATTCTCTGCGTCAGGCAAGGGCTGAAATCCAGCGCAGTTCACTCGTCCTCGGAGAACTGATATACGAAGAGGATATTGCGACAAACAATGTACTGCGTCAACTCTGTGAAGGAAAAGAAATCGAACCCGGTTCTATGGTTACCAGCGGTTCCACAATAAATCTTGTTCTTGGCCTCGATTCCTCTGAGAATGTCACTTATGTGCCGGATTTATACGGCAAAAACTATCAGCAGGCATTGAACCTGTTGCAAGACAACTCCTTGAACATAGGCAGAGTCCGGTTTGACAGCAGGGTCAAGACCTATGCCGACTCTCTTTCGGCAACAGTTTATTTCCAAAGTCCATCATCATCCGCAGGAGCGGTAGGGATGGGCACTTCAGTATCTTTCAGCCTCCGTTCTGTGGAGTGATTCCCAAAAATGAAAGGAATGAGAGAAGAATTGGAAGAGAGAGAAGAATTGGAAGAGAGAGAGCAGTACGAGCATTTCCGACTGACTGTTGATCAAGGGCAGGCTCCGATGCGTATTGACAGATATATGGCCTCGCATATGGAGGACACTTCCCGGAGCAGGGTACAGCAGGCTTTTAAGGAAGGATATGTCTTTCTCGGAGATGTTCGGGTCAAGGCAAACTATATAGTCAGGCCAGGTGATGTCATACGTTTCGTGATGCCATACAGGCGTCGCGGGATGGAAATAATACCTCAGGATATTCCTTTGGACATAGTTTATGAGGATGATGACGTGTTGGTCGTGAACAAACCTGCCGGTATGGTTGTCCATCCGGGGCACGGCAACTACGAAGGCACTCTTGTGAATGCCCTTTCGCACTATCTGGGCATCTGTCAGGGACCTGATGCCGAAGACGAGAGGATGGGTGTGCTGGTGCACCGCATAGACAAGGATACCAGCGGTCTGCTTGCTGTGGCAAAGAATGAGGCGGCTCAGCTCAAACTCGCCAGACAGTTCTTTGACCACAGCATAGAAAGACGGTATGTTGCTGTGGTTTGGGGCGATATGAAGGAAGATGAGGGAACGGTGGATGCAAGCATAGGCCGCGACCCCAACGACAGGTTGCGCTATCGTATCTACGAGGATGAAGACAAGGGCAAGCACGCCGTGACGCACTGGCGTGTACTGGAGAGATTCGGTTATGTGACCTTTGTGGAATGCCGGCTGGAAACAGGGCGCACTCACCAGATAAGAGTGCATATGAGCAGTCTCGGACATCCGATTTTCAATGATGAGAGGTATGGTGGTTCAGAGATACGCAAGGGAACCATTTATGCCAGATACAGACAGTTCATCCGTAACTGCTTCGAGATATGTCCGAGGCAGGCTCTGCATGCCAAGACTCTGGGGTTCGAGCACCCATCCAGTGGGAAGTGGCTGCAGTTCGATTCTGTAGTTCCGGCCGATATGTCCGCGCTTCTGGACAAATGGAGAAAATATTGTAATCAGATGCCGGAAGAATAGCCGGAAGGATAAGAAGATATCAGGATTACCAAGTTTTTTTTGAGATTCACCAAGTGAGGTGAGAATAATACAGAAAGGATGAAGAACAAAGGGATAATATGGATACTTGCGCTGCTTTCCGCCGCGCTTCTCAGTCTGCCCTGGCTTGTTCAGGGAGCCGGTTTCGTAGCTCTTTTCGCATTGGTGCCGCTCCTGTTGGCCGATGCTCTTGCCGATGAATTCCGCCTGAAGCATTTCTTCTTCTATCATTACAGTGCTTTCGTGCTCTGGAATGCACTGACGACCTTCTGGGTGTGCAATGCGACCGTCGGAGGAGGTATCACCGCCATCTTGTGCAATGCATTGCAGATGTCTCTGGTCTGGTCCATTTTCCGCTTCAGCAAGAAAAGTCTGGGAGGAGTGCTGCCGTATCTGCTCCTCGCCTCATTGTGGATAGCTTGGGAAAAACTGTACTTCAACGTGGATATATCCTGGCCTTGGCTGGTGCTGGGAAACGCTTTTGCGTCCTCTCCTTCTATGGTCCAGTGGTATGAGTACAGTGGATCGCTGGGTGGTTCGCTCTGGGTATGGTGCTCCAACCTTCTGCTATTCTCCGTCCTGACAGTCTTTGCCGGCGGATGTTGGAGAAGATGGAATACTGTTGCCCGAATCTTCTACCTTGTCCTATTCATTCCGGTACTGGTTTTCCCGCCAGTCCTGTCATCAAAAATCTACCGCAATTACGAAGAGAAATCCGAGAAATGTCTGGATGTTGTGGTGGCACAGCCGAATTTCGACCCGTATCAGAAGTTCGAAAGCTATTCACAGAAACGCCAGAACGATATTCTTCTTGACCTGTATGACAATGCTCTCCCTGGCGACAGCCTTTCACTTTCGCGTCCTGTGCTGCTTATAGCTCCGGAAACTTTTACTTCCGACATCAATCTGGATGCCGTACCCTTGTCTCCAACAGTGACATCGTTCGTGGAGTTCTTGCAGAGACATCAGAACGCAACGATGATTTTCGGTGCATCCACGGATAAAATCTACAATACTCGCAGCGCCCCGTCAATACTTGCCAGGCAGTACGGTGACTTGTGGGTGGAGAATCATAACAGCGCTCTGCTGTTGAGACCTTCGGGCTACTATGAGGTTTTTCACAAGAGCAAACTTGTGGTGGGGACGGAACTTACCCCGTATCCGAAACTGTTTGTCCCTTTGGACAATTGGCTCAGCGGTCTGATGCACGTGCGTGGTCTGATGGGTCGCTGCATCGGTCAGAAGGAGGTCAGCCTCCTGCATCCAGACTCGCTTTCGGCAGTAGGCTGTGCTGTATGCTATGAATCAGTTTACGGAGACTATTGTCGTAACTATGTCCTCAAGGGAGCCGGAGCAATGACAGTGATAACCAATGATGCCTGGTGGGGGGATACTCCAGGATACAGACAGCATTTCAACTATTCAAGGCTCAGGGCGATTGAATTGCGCCGTGACATTGCCAGATGCGGCAATACCGGAATCAGTGCTTTCATTAATCAGAAGGGGGATGTGGTATGCGAGTCGCGCTGGTGGACCAGGCAGACGCTTACAGGAAATCTCAATTTCAACTACGCTGAGACTTTCTTTGTGCGTCACGGAGATATATGCGGCAGATGTTGTACCCTGATAGCGATTCTGTTTCTCCTTTCCGCGCTTGTCAACCGTTTGACTCAAAAAAGAGTGGGATGATTCTCATCCAGTGCTGACAGCACCCTTTCCATCAGAGTCTGTCTGATGAGGGAGGATTTGGATGAGACCTTGAACAGGCGGCAGTACTCGTCAATTGCTGCCATCTCTTTTTCGTTGAAGAGTACGGTCTTGCGATATTTCCTCAGAAGCAATTTCTTCTGTTTCTCCAGATAAAGGGGGTCGATTGCTGTCTTTTTATTCTTCTTTGCCATTTGCAAGGGCAATATAGTGAATAATTTCCTGAAGATTGTCAAGTTCGAGCCTTCTTCCTGCAATTTCTCCGTCCTCGAGGGTGACGAATATCCTCGGAGTGCCGGTAACACCGTATAGTCTCTGATAATTGGAGCTGACTGAAGGGTCCCATAGATGCACAATCCTCACGTTTCTGTTGTCCGTCTTCAGGTTCCGTTGCACTGCTTTCCAGGCCTTTCTGTCGGAACTTGTGTTGATTGCGTAGAAATTTACGGGGACAGGTATCCAGTTCAGAAGCTTTGGAAGTTCGGAAATTTCAAGTCTGCACTTCATACAGTCTGTGGCATAGAAGAAGAGCACGCAGACTCTGCCTTTTTCCGGCACTGTGATTTTTCGGCCACCTTTGGACTGGAGCGTGATTTGCGGAGCTGTCATTCCAATCAGGGAACTTCTGTTGAATTCGGCGAAAATTTCTTTTTCCATATCCTCGAATTCGCTTCTGGTCCTGACGAGTCCACTCTTTATCCATTTGTCATACAGATGCACGGCCACTGCTTCTTCGCCCATAACTCTGGAGTGACTGTAGTGATCAAATATCTGGAGGGTGACGTGCTGACGTGTCAGTGAATCCCGGCACAGTTCGATAAGATTGTCGAATTCCTTATTCTTGACTTCGTTATCTTCCCTGATCAGGGCAGCGTAGAATTGAGTCAGAAGGCTGTCGAGTCCGGCGTAACTGTCCTCATCAACAGCACCAGCCCCAAGTTCTGCTCCGGCAGAAACTTCAGGCTCTGTTCCGGCAGAAACTTCA
>DCIN01000013.1:37712-42129 GCA_002315815.1 Bacteroidales bacterium UBA1725
TCCGGCAGAAACTTCAAGCTCTGTTCCGGCAACGACTTGAGCTCTGACTGCAAAAGACAGGAGAAAACAGCAAAGTATTAAGCAGATGCGTTTCATTGTCCGGCTTGTGGCAGTATGACGCCCTCCGGTTCGAACAGAGAGGTGTCGCCGTGGTGCTGGATCAGGTCTCTTACGGCGGAGGACGAAATGTGGGCAAACTCCTGAGCCGTGGGGATAATGATGGTTTCTATCTCGGGGGCGAGTCTCCGGTTGGCATCCGCTATTGCCCTTTCGTTCTCGAAATCGAGCATATTTCGCACACCCCTCACTATGTGCTTGATACCCAACTTGCGGCAGATATCCACCGTGAGTCCGTCATATTGTATAATGTTCACTCCTTTCATCCCTTCGGTGGCCTGCCGGATGATGTCCAACTTCTGGGCAGGGGTATAGAACCCACGTTTGTCCTGATTGATGCCTACCGCCACCACAACGGTGTCGAACATTGTGAGAGCCCGTTTGAGAATGTTCTGATGACCGGCGGTGAATGGGTCGAATGAGCCGGGGAACAATGCTACAGTTGCCAATTTATAGGAGTTTTATCGTGTTTGACTAGATAATCGTTGGCTTTGGAAAAATGCCTGCATCCGAAGAATGCTCCTCTTGCCAAAGGCGAGGGGTGGGCGGCTTCCAGAATGCAGTGCCTCGAGCTGTCGATAAGCTCCCGCTTGGATCTGGCATAGTTGCCCCAGAGCAGGAATACCAGATTGTCACGTTCTTCTGAGAGTTTTCGTATGACTTCGTCGGTGAATCTCTGCCAGCCTATTCCGCTGTGTGAAGCTGGTTGTGCCTGTCTTACGGTCAGAACGGCATTCAGCAGCAGCACACCTTGAGAGGCCCACCCTTCGAGATT
Organism: Bacteroidales bacterium UBA1725; assembly: GCA_002315815.1. Taxonomy (GTDB): domain Bacteria; phylum Bacteroidota; class Bacteroidia; order Bacteroidales; family UBA932; genus Cryptobacteroides. Next base: position 38,605 of record DCIN01000013.1, read on the forward strand.
GGGTCTGCCCGACATACTTATTCCGAGGTCTGATTCAATCTCCTTGAAGATGTTTTTGAGAGACGGGGGAGGCGGGACGTTGTCCGGAACGGAAAAAGAGAGTCCCATTGCCTGTCCGGGGCCGTGGTAGGGATCCTGCCCGAGTATCACCGCCTTGACCTTGTCGAAAGGGCAGAGGTCGAAAGCCCTGAATATCTGGGGCCCCGGCGGATAAATCACTGTGCCTGAGGCCTTTTCAGAATGCAGGAAGGACACGAGTTCCACAAAGTAGGCTTTGTCGAACTCACTCTGCAGGGCTTTGCGCCAACTATCTTCAATCTTTACCAACTTATTTCGGCGTCACTTAGTTTTTGGGCTTCACTTAGTTTCGGCTTCACTTAGTTTCGGCATCACTTAGTTTTGGCGTCACTTTGTGAATCTCAATAGGTTTCATTTATTGGAAGACGAAGCCTATCACGTCAGCTATGGTGTTCACATAGTGGAACTCCAATCCCTTGACATAGATTTCCTTGATGTCCTCTATGTCCTTGCGGTTGTCTTCTGAAATCACTATTGTGTGTACCCCGGCCCTCTTGGCCGCAAGAATCTTCTCCTTTATGCCTCCGACTGGAAGCACTCTTCCTCTCAGGGTCATCTCACCGGTCATCGCAATGCCCTTCTTCACTGACTGCCCGCGAAGTGCTGAAACCATAGAACTTACCATCGTGATACCTGCCGAGGGTCCGTCCTTGGGGGTTGCACCTTCAGGCACGTGTACGTGGATGTCCTTCTGGGAGAAAAGCTCCGGACTGATGAGAGCCATTTCCGGATGAGCCTTGATATACTGGTAGGCAATGGTGGCCGATTCTTTCATCACGTCACCCAGATTGCCTGTCATAGTCATCACCCCCTTGCCGGTGGAAACCGAACTTTCCACGAAGAGAATCTCACCTCCCATCTGGGTCCAGGCCAAACCAGTTACGACTCCGGGAGCTTCATTGCCCTTCTGGAGGTCGTGGAAGTTGGTGGGCAGTCCGAGATACTCCTTGAGATGTTCGGAGCTGATCACCGAAGGATATTCCTCTCCGAGGGCGATTTTCTTGGCAGTGACACGGGCTATCTTCGCTATTTGTTTTTCGAGTCCGCGCACTCCCGATTCGTGGGTGTATTTGTCGATGATGCCGCAGAGGGCGCTCTTGTCAAGCTTCAGGGCCTTACGGTCTATTCCGTGTTCCTCCAACTGCTTGGGAACCAGGAACTTTTTGGCTATCTCCATTTTCTCCTCGGCCAGATAGCCGGTGACATTGATGACTTCCATACGGTCCAGAAGCGCTGCCTGAACGGGAGAGATACTGTTGGCCGTGGTTAGGAAAAGCACGTTGCTCAAGTCGTAGTCTATGTCCAGATAGTTGTCGTGGAAACTGCCGTTCTGTTCGGGGTCGAGGGCTTCGAGGAGAGCTGACGAAGGGTCGCCCTTGAAATCGGACGAGAGTTTGTCTATTTCGTCCAGCACTATCACTGGATTTGAGGTGCCGGCTCTGGCTATTCCGTTGAGGATTCGTCCGGGCAGAGCTCCCACATACGTCTTTCTGTGCCCGCGAATCTCAGCTTCGTCGTGCATTCCGCCCAGAGCTATGCGGACGTATTTGCGTCCCAAGGCCTTGGCGATGGACTTGCCCAGAGAGGTCTTGCCTACTCCCGGAGGACCGTAGAGGCAGAGAATGGGGGATTTCATATTCCCCTTGAGTTTGAGTACGGCAAGATACTCTATGATTCTGTCCTTTACTGTTTCGAGTCCGAAATGGTCCTCGTCCAGAACTTTCTGGGCATTGGCGAGGTCAAGGTTGTCGGTGCTCATCTCTCCCCAGGGAAGTTCGAGCATAAACTCAATGTAGTTGTACTGTACGCTGTAGTCGGGAGACGAGGGATTGTATTTTTCAAGTTTTGCCAGCTCCTTTTCGAACTGCTTTGCCACTGCTTCCGGCCATTTCTTGCCGGCCGCCTTCTCGCGGAACTTGTCGAACTCCTCTCCGTTGTCCATACCGAGTTCTTCCTGGATGGTGCGCAGCTGGTTGTTCAGGTAGTATTCCCTCTGCTGCTGGTCGATTTCGCTCTTTACCTTCTGGTTGATTTCCTGCTTGATGTTCATCAGTTCAAGCTGGGTCTCCAGAAGCGACAGAAGTTTCAGGGCCCTCACCTTGATGTCATCGTACTGAAGCAGTTCCATCTTGTGGCGGAAGTCTTCGACCTCTATGGTGGTGGCGGTGAAGTTGACAAGAAAGGGGAAACTGTCTATCGCCTTGACCGCACCTATGGTCTCCTTGGATCCGAGATTGCCGGCGCGAAGGATATGGATGGACTTGTCCTTGATGGACTCCGAAATGGCCTTGATGTCAGTGCTGTGTTCCGACTCTCCGAGCAGGTCGGGAAGATAATGTACTCGAGCTGTGATATAGGGCTTGAACCCGAGTACGGCATCCAGGGACAGACGTTTGAAAGCCTGAAGTATAGCTGTCATCGTGCCGTCCGGAAGATCAAGTGTCTTGATGATCTTGCAGACAGTTCCGTAACTGTACAGATCTTCCGCCTGAGGTTCCTCCACCATTACGTCAATCTGAGGTACGGCTCCTATGAAGAAACCCTCCTTTTCGGCATCCTGAATAAGTTTAATGGATTTTTCCCTGCCTATCGTGACCGGGAATATGGCACCCGGAAAAAGCACTGTGTTGCGCAATGCCAGAACAGGCAGGATTTCTGGAAGTTCGGACTCGTCGATGGTGTTGAGGGCATCTCCCGGAACAACGGGGATGATGCTGACTTCCGCCCCGGAGGGGAACATTATGTCGTTTTGCTTCATAGATAATAGTCTGTCAATGGTGTTGAAAAAGGTTTTCTGTCATAGTTTCCTGCAATGCCTGTCCGGATGTGTCTGCCAAAATGTCAGTATTCCGGTCTTTTTTTTGCGGGCACTAATATAGTCAATCTCCGTGCCATTGCCAAAACTTCATTGAAGATAAAAAAACACGAATCTTTTTTTGAATAATGAAATAAATAATCTATTTTTGCAGTCCGAATTTATTGACTATTAAATATTAATGAATTATGACCAAAGCAGAAATCGTGAATGAGGTTGCCAAGGCAACTGGTCTCGAGAAAGTGGCTGTCCAGTCCGTAGTCGAGGCTTCAATGGAGTGTATCAAGAATTCCATCATCGCGGGTGAACCCGTATATCTTCGTGGATTCGGCAGTTTCATCATCAAGCATCGTGCTCAGAAGGCTGCTCGCAACATCACCAAGAAGACCACTATGACTATCCCCGCTCACGACATTCCCGCCTTCAAGCCGGCCAAGACTTTCGTAGCTTCTGTAAAGACCAAATAATTAAAGATATGCCTAACGGAAAAAAGCATAAGAGACATAAGATGTCTACTCACAAGCGCAAGAAGCGTCTTCGCTTGAACAGACATAAGAAGAAGTAGTCGCATAAGGCCTGACGGGAGATCCGGCGGGCCTTATGTTTGTATTTAGTAAAGAGAAAAAAATAAG
>DCIN01000013.1:42175-49106 GCA_002315815.1 Bacteroidales bacterium UBA1725
AGCATAGCGGGCTATGTGACCGATGAAGAGTGAAATATGGACCAATAAGACGAAATCAAGATTACCAAGTTATTTTTTGAGATTTACTTATAATATGGAAATCGAGAAAACAGAAAAGGATCTTGTAATCGATGTCTCTGAGGAGGAGGTACGCATCGCGCTGACAGAAAATCATCGCCTTGCCGAACTCAACAGGGAGTCGAGCAAGGGTCGGAGTTTTTCAGTGGGGGATGTCTATCTCGGCAAGGTAAAGAAGATACTTCCATCGCTGAACGCTGCTTTCGTCGATATCGGTGATACAAAGGAGGCTTTCATCCACTATCTTGACCTCGGACTGTATTTTACGGCTTTCGCCACTTTCGTACGCGAGAGTAATCCTAACCGCAGACTGGGAGACTTGTTTTCCAAGATCGAGCTCGGCCCGGTTCTGGGCAAGGAAGGCCGCATAGAGGATTATCTGAAGCCTGGCCAAATGGTTATGGGCCAGATAGTCAAGGAACCGATTTCGACCAAGGGGTCCCGGCTGACCGCCGAAATTTCACTGGCGGGGCGCAACATCGTTCTTCTCCCGTTTGCCGAGAAGGTGAGCGTTTCTCAAAAGATTTCATCCAAGGAAGAAAAAAAGAGGCTTGAGACCCTCGTCCGCAGTATCCTTCCCAAGAACTACGGTGCAATTATCCGCACCGCCGCCGAGGGCAAGACAGCCGCGTCTCTGGTGGCTGAAGTACATTCTCTTATCGCCAAATGGGAGAATTCCTGGAGCAGACTTGCCAGATGCAAGGGAACGGAACTGCTGTTCAGCGAATGTTCAAAGACCACTGCTGTTGTCAGGGACTTGCTCAATGACACTTTCTCCAATATCTACATCAATGACGAGAAGATTTGCGATGAAGTCAGGAGCTACATCGCGATGATTTCACCGGGTCAGGAGAAAATCGTTAAGTTCTACAACGGTAAAGAACCTGTATTCGACCATTTCGAAATAAGCCGGCAAATCAAAAGCTCGTTCGGAAAGATTATCCCGATGAAGCAGGGCGCATATCTGGTCATAGAGACAACGGAAGCCCTCAATGTCATAGACGTCAACAGCGGCATACGCGTCAAAGGTAGTGACCAGGAAGTCAATAGCTTCGAAGTCAATAAGATAGCTGCGGAAGAGATTGCCCGTCAGCTTCGTCTTAGGGATATGGGCGGTATAGTGATTGTCGATTTCATCGATATGGACAACTCCGAGCACCGCAACGAACTCTTCAAGTATATGCAGGAGTTGATGGCGAATGACAGGGCGAAACACAATGTTCTTCCTCTTACCAAATTCGGACTGATGCAGATCACCAGACAGAGAATACGTCCTGTCACACAGATCAACACCACCGAAAAATGCCCCTTCTGTCACGGAACCGGAAAGATAGCCTCGACCATAGTGGCCGACGAAGAAATTGAGCGTGCACTTTCCGACATTATAGACAGCAAGGGGGTGAAGAAGCTTACGGTAACATTGAACCCAGTGATGGGGGCTTATCTTACCAGAGGATGGAATTCTTTCATCAGAAAGTGGCAGAAGAAATACAAATGCAGGATAAAGGTCAATGAATCGACCGATTTCAGTTTCCTGCAATGCGAGTTCAGAAACGAGAAGGGAGAGTTGCTTTAGCGGCTCTCTTTTTCATTCCATTGGTTCCACATTAGAGATTCACTAAGGTCATCGAGCTGACGCCTGTCCTTCTTTGTCGGGCGGCCGGCCCCCTTATCCCTTCTGAGAACTATGGTTTCCATCGGGGCGTGGGTTTTGGCAAGTTCGCTTTCAGGAGTGAGATTCAGGACATATTCGGGCACAAGTGCTGCTCCCATACGGTTTTCAGTGAGCTGGACCACACGGTAGGTGAAAGTGACCGGGCCTTTGTGAACTTCAATTGTGTCCGAGAGTTTGACGGATTTCGATGCCTTGGCGGTGACTCCGTTAATTCTGACCTTGTTGCCGTTGCAGGCATCGGCTGCTTCGCTGCGAGTCTTGTAAGCCCGTACCGCCCACAGATATTTATCTATTCTGACACTGTCCATATTATCTGCAAGGTAGCGTTTTTTTGTGTAATTTTGCAGATATGGAAGAAAAGAAACTATATCCTCTGCGTTTCTGCACTCTGGAATACAAATATGTCTGGGGTGTCGAAAAATTTATTCTTGCCGATCTTGGATACCGTGATTCTTTAGTACGCGAGGGCTGGCTGGCAGGGAACACCATCAGCGAGGTGATGGATACATATATGGACAGGGTAGTAGGCGAAAATGTGTTCGAGTTCTGGGGACGGCAGTTTCCTCTGTGTCTGAGGATGTTCGAGGTCAAGGGGAAAATGCCTTTGAGAGTGCATCCCGATGATGATTTCGCCGCCCAGAGATATGATTTCCTCGGCAAGGATAAAGTCTGGAAGGTCATCAAGGCTGCTCCCGGTGCCGAACTGATGATAGGATTCAAGGAGGATACGGATGCTTCAAAGCTTTTCGGGGCTTGTTCTGACAACACGGTCCGTAATCTTCTGAATGTTGTGAGTGTAAAGGCCGGAGACTGCTTCCGCATTGCTCCCGGGGTTCCACACGCCGCATTCGGAGATGTGCTTATAGCTGAGATTGCCGAATCGTCACCTTTGGATTTCTGCCTGTGCAGCTGGGGTGAAGAAATATCAGAGGAAGAATTTGACCCTGCTCTGTCGCTGTACGATGCGCTTGAATTCATTGATTATTCCGCATCGGCACCATCTCCGCTGCCCCTCGGGGCCGTTCCCGCCACCCTTGTCGACATTCCTCAGTTCAAGTTGGATTTCTTGCCCTTGACCAACCCTTTCAAGGTCAAAGGAGAAAACTTCGATTCTTTCAGCTTGTATTTCTGCCTTGGCGGATCTGCGGCCGTGCGTATCGAAAGTCCGGGACAGCAGGGCGTCGATTACAGATTTGGGGAGGGTGAGTCAATACTGGTGCCTGCTGAATGCACGGAATTCATTCTGCTTCCTCTCGCTTCTGATACCCGGCTTCTCGACATCACAGTCCCTCACAGGGAAGAGAAAGATTCTTATATCAATCCTTTCGTGCCTTTGATGCCGGAAGAGCGATGAGCAGTCCTGTGAGAGCCACTCCAAGACAACTCAGCAGTACGTCATTCCAGTTCAGCAGTACGGGGTAAGCCCCGGAAAGATAATTGCCGGGCATCTTTACGAGGCCCAGTTCCTGTTGCAGAAGGGTGACAACGACTCCGATGACAAATCCTCCGGCCATACCCAGCAGGGATGTCATCCATCCTTCGAATACGAAGATACGTCTTATCGTCCCGTCGGTCGCTCCCATTGCCCTCAATGAAGCGCAGTCCTCCTTCTTCTCTATCATCAGCATCGACAGGGAACCGAAGATGTTGAAGGCAATTATGACCACCACGAACATCAGAATCATAAAGATTGCGAACTTCTCAATCTTCATCATCCTGTAAAGAGAAGGATTCTGCATATATCTGTCTTTCAGCAGATATGAATCAGACAGCGAAAGACTGCGGATGAATTTCCGCACTGATGCTGCGTTCCCGTTCCTGAGCCGTATCTCTATCCCCGTGAGCGTGTCGTCATCTCCGACAAGTTCCTGCATAGTGGCCAGCGGAACTATCATCAGCTCTTCATCCACTGTGCTTGTGACGCTCAAAAGACTGCCGGGCCATACGCGGGAACGGTTGAGCGATGCCATTGGGTTTGACACCGAAATCTTGGAGCCGGCATCAGGAAAATAAAGGTCCAGCGGGCTCAAGAAATGAGTATTGATACCGTTGCCGTATGCCAGAGAGGCTCCCAAAGCTGCCTGAGGTACGTCTTTGTCATAAAGAGAAAAACTGCCTTCCACTACGTGGGGTGCCAGTCCGCTGTGCTCTTCGTAGCCGTTATCCACCCCTCTGGCCTTTGCTACGCCCTGTCTGTCCTCGTATGTGAAAAAAACGTTTTCTTCCAGCACACAGTTGATGCTTCTCACCGCTTCCGACGCTTCCAGAATGTGGAAAAGCGAATCGGGAGGACAGAAATACCTGCCCTCAGCAGGGCAGACCAGCACATCGGGGTCCAGATCTGACATATTGTTATCAATGAGATTGCCGAAACCGTTGTAAACCGACATTATCAGAATCAAGGCGGCTGTACCTACCCCCATCCCTACAGCGCAAATCGTGGAAATAACGTTGATTACGTTGTGGGATTTCTTGGCGAAGAGATACCGTGCGGCTATGAAGAAAGCCGTCATTTCTTCAGGAGTTCATCTATGTGTTCGGCGTAGTCGAGAGTGCTGTCCAGATAGAAGTCGAGTTCCGGGACTATGCGCAGCTGTGACGCAATCCTTCGGCCAAGTTCACCTCGGAATACCTTCTTGTTTTCTTCGAGTATCTGCATCACTTCCCCTGCTTTGGCCGAAGGAAAAATGCTGACATACACCTTGGCTATGGAGAGATCGGGGCTTATACGAACTTCGCTTACGGTAACCATAGATCCGGAGAACACTGCCATTCCCTTGCTGCGAATAATCTCCGCAAGATCCCTCTGCAGTTCTCTTGCAACTTTGAGTTGCCTCGTGCTTGCCGGCTTGTCCATCACTTTACCACCAGAATGTAATAGTCCTTCTTTCCCTTCTGGGCCAGAATGTACTTGCCGTCAATGATGTCGGAGCCGGACAGCTGATAGTTGATATCACTGATTTTCTCCTTGTTGAGGCTGAAGCCATTGCTCTGAATCATCTTTCTGGCTTCTCCCTTGGACGGGAATACAGAGGTCTCCACTGCCAGTGCGTCAAGAATGCTGAGCGGAAGTTTCTCCTTGGCAATCACGAAAGTGGGAACGCCTTCGAAGACATCCAGAAACGTCTTTTCATCGAGCTTGCGCAGGTCTTCCGAACTGGCTTTCCCGAAAAGCATCTGCGAAGCGGCAACGGCCTTCAGATACTCTTCTTCGGAATGAACCATAGTTGTCACCTCCTTTGCAAGGAGTTTCTGAAGACTTCTGCGACCGGGGTCCTGACGGTGATCCGCTATTGCGGTCTCTATTGTCTCTCTGTCGAGAAGTGTGAAAATCTTGATGTATTTCTCTGCGTCATCGTCGCTTACGTTGAGCCAGAACTGATAGAACTGGTAAGGGCTCGTACGCTCTGGATCCAGCCAGATATTGCCTTTTTCTGTCTTGCCGAACTTGCCGCCGTCGGCCTTTGTGATAAGGGGGCAGGTGAGGGCGAATGCCTCCCCGCCGCCGGTCCGGCGTATGAGTTCCGTGCCTGTGGTGATGTTGCCCCACTGGTCTGCACCTCCGAGCTGGAGTCTGACGTTGTGATGCTCATATAGATACAGGAAATCGTAGCCCTGAAGAAGCTGGTAGGTGAATTCCGTGAATGACATTCCCTCAGAGGAGTCGCGGCTCAGACGTTTTTTTACCGAATCCTTGCTCATCATATAGTTCACGGTAATCAGCTTGCCGATGTCTCTGGTAAAATTGATGAAAGTGTAATCTTTCATCCAGTCGTAGTTGTTCACCAGCTCCGCCTTGTTGGGAGCATCTGACTCGAAGTCGAGGAACTTTCCGAGCTGCTTCTTGATGCAGGCCACATTGTGCGATAGGGTCTGCTCATCCAGAAGATTGCGTTCCTGACTCTTCATCGACGGGTCGCCAATCATTCCGGTGGCTCCTCCGACGAGTGCGTATGGTTTGTTGCCGCAGGCCTGGAAATGCTTGAGTATCATAATGCTCACCAGATGCCCTATGTGGAGAGAATCACCTGTGGGATCTATACCGACGTATGCTGACATAGGGCCCTTGGCCAGTTCTTCCTCCGTGCCGGGAGTGATGTTATGAATCATCCCCCTCCATTTGAGTTCCTCTACAAAATTCTTCATCTATTGTTTTATTAAAGCATACAAAATTAGTAAATTTGCGCCGCAAAAGAAATTATTGACATCTTATATCATTATGAGAAAGAACATTGTTGCCGGAAACTGGAAAATGAACACAACAGTTCCGGAGGGCGTAGAGCTCGCAAAGGCGGTAGTCGCCAAATCCGTAGAAGTCCCCGCTGAGGTAGGTCTCATCGTGGCAGTTCCTTTCACACACCTTACAAGCGTTGCTTCGGTGCTCAGTTCACGTGTGGAACTCTCCGCAGAGAATTGCGCCGACAAGGCCAAAGGTGCATACACCGGAGAAGTTTCGGTCGATATGATCAAATCTTGCGGAGCACAGTGGACAATTCTCGGTCATTCCGAGCGCCGTCAGTACTATGGAGAGACTGACGAGAAACTCGTCGAGAAGACAAAACTTGCTCTTGCGGCAGGTCTTGGTGTCATTCTGTGCGTAGGTGAGAATCTTGAACAGAGAGAAGCCGGAAAGCATTTCGATGTTTGCGAGTCTCAAATCAAAAATGTGCTTTTCAACTTCAGCGCAGAGGATATGAAGAATATTGTCGTTGCCTATGAACCGGTGTGGGCTATCGGCACAGGCAAAACCGCTACTGCTGAACAGGCCGAAGAAATACACGCTTTCATACGTAAAGTCCTTGCCGACAAGTTCGGAACTCAGGTTGCCGACAACACTACCATACTCTATGGTGGCAGTTGCAAACCGTCCAATGCCAAAGAACTTTTTGCTCAGAAGGACATAGATGGAGGACTTATCGGAGGTGCAGCCCTTAATGCCGATGACTTCATCCAGATAGCCCTTTCGTTCTAGTGAAACGTAACGGTATTTGAACCGGATTAGCGTTCGGTGAAATCCGCCCATAATTGAGGATTAATTGACAGGCCCGCATCAACGGGCCTTTTTTGATTCACAATACGCCTGGCCATCCGTACCGCACAGGGCCTTCAGCGGTACCAAATGCTCTTCGCCTGACCTTCCGTACCGCACAGGTCCTCCAGCGGTACCAAACACTCTTC
>DCIN01000013.1:49166-49296 GCA_002315815.1 Bacteroidales bacterium UBA1725
AGGTCCTCCAGCGGTACCAAACGCTCTTCGCCGGGTCATCCGTACCGCTCAGGGCCTTCAGCGGTACCAAACGCTCTTCGCCTGGCCTTTCGTACCGCTCAGGGTCTCCAGCGGTACCAAACACTCTTCG
>DCIN01000013.1:49361-49492 GCA_002315815.1 Bacteroidales bacterium UBA1725
AGGTCCTCCAGCGGTACCAAACGCTACTCCTTTCGCGGCATCCGGCACTTGACGATAAACCGACTCTTTCACAGACCAAGAGACTGCTAAGAGCGATGCGGAGCATGCGGTCTGCGGTTGCCTTTTGAGAG
>DCIN01000076.1:0-7765 GCA_002315815.1 Bacteroidales bacterium UBA1725
GTGAAGAATATGGTTACCGGTGCCGCTCAGATGGACGGTGCAATCCTCGTGGTTGCCGCTACCGACGGTCCTATGCCTCAGACCAATGAGCACGTCCTCCTTGCAAAGCAGGTGAACGTTCCCAAGATGGTCGTTTTCCTCAACAAGGTTGACCTCGTTGAAGATGAGGAGATGCTTGACCTCGTGGAGATGGAAGTTCGCGACCTCCTCAGCAAGTATGATTTCGATGGAGACAACGCACCCGTTATCCGTGGATCAGCCCTCGGTGCCCTCAACGGAGAGCCTCAGTGGGAAGATAAGGTTATGGAGCTTATGGATGCTGTTGACAACTATATTCCCCTCCCCGTACGTGAGAACGAGAAGCCTTTCCTTATGCCTATCGAGGACATCTTCTCCATCACCGGCCGTGGAACTGTTGTTACCGGACGTATTGAGACCGGTACCATCCACGTCAATGATCCCGCTGAAATCGTAGGTTTCAACGACAAGCCCAAGCAGACTGTAGTTACCGGAGTCGAGATGTTCCGCAAACTTCTCGATCAGGGTGAGGCCGGAGACAACGTAGGTCTTCTCCTCCGCGGTGTTGACAAGAAGGAAGTAAAGCGTGGTGAGGTTATCGCCAAGCCCAACTCCATCAAGGCACACGACCATTTCCTCGGACAGATTTACGTCCTCAAGAAGGAAGAAGGTGGACGTCACACTCCTTTCCACAACAAGTATCGCCCTCAGTTCTTCATCCGTACTCTTGATGTTACCGGAGAGATTACTCTTCCTGAAGGAGTCGAGATGGTTATGCCCGGCGACAATGTCGAGATCAATGTCAAGCTCATCACTCCCGTCGCTCTCAACGAGAACCTCCGCTTCGCTATTCGCGAAGGTGGCCGTACGGTAGGAGCAGGTCAGGTAATCAAGATTCTTGACTAATCACAAGCCTCTTCAGCGGATGACAGCCCGCAACAGCTGTCATCCGTTTTCAGGGGAATAGAACAATGGTAGTTCTGCGGTCTCCAAAACCGTCCATGTGGGTTCGATTCCTGCTTCCCCTGCAAAATATCAAAGGTTACGATTTGGTAATTGTTTAACAGACTCCGTTTCTTCTGCTTCCATTTCGCGGAGTCCATTAAATGTAAAGATGAAAAAGTTTATCAATTACTGCAAAGAGTCTTTCGTAGAGCTTACGAAAAAGACGACTTGGCCCACCTGGGAGAAGCTTCAGAGTTCTGCCTGGCTGGTCATCGGGGTTACCGTACTTCTTGCAGCATTGCTCTGGGTCATCGATTTTGTGTTCCAGAACATTATGACCGGAATCTACACTTTGTAATTTATCATTGTTCCCTATGGGCGAAATGAAATGGTATGTCCTGCGCACAGCAGGCGGAAAGGAGAAAAAGGCCAAGGAATATCTCGACAAGGAGATTGACAGAAGCGGACTTCAGGATCAGGTAGCTCAGGTTCTCGTACCGGTAAAGAAAGAAATCATTACCAAGAACGGCAAGAGGAAGGCGGTGGACAAACTGCTCTTCCCCGGTTATGTTCTCATACAGGCTGAGCTGAGTCCTATGCTGGAAAATATCATCCGCAACAATGTCCCCGGGATGTCAGGTTTTCTCACTGAAAAAAAGACCACGACAGGAGCCCAGTTCGAAAGAATTCCCGTTCCCATCCGCGACGAAGAAGCCCAGAGAATCCTTGGTGTTCAGGACGAGAATGTCGACAGTGCCGCCGAGACCTGCGTCAATTACGAAGTAGGCGAAGCCGTACGCATCACCGAAGGACCTTTCAGCGGTTTCAGCGGTGTGGTGGATGAGATTCTCGAGGACAGGAGCAAGGTGAAGGTCATTGTTGTAATCTTCGGTCGAAAGACACAACTCGAACTCAGCTTTACACAAGTAACTAAAGAATAACAATCATTATGGCAAAAGAAGTTACCGGATTCATCAAGCTCCAGATAAAAGGCGGAGCTGCAAATCCTGCACCTCCGGTAGGACCTGCTCTCGGTTCCAAAGGCTTGAACATTATGGAATTCTGCAAGGCTTTCAATGCAGCCACGCAGGCTCAGGCCGGAAAGATACTCCCCGTAGTAATTACCGTCTATTCAGACAAGTCCTACACTTTCGAAGTCAAGCAACCTCCCATCGCCGTCTCCCTCAAGGAGGCTGCCAAGATAAGCAAGGCTTCCGGAGAACCCAACCGTAAGAAGGTTGCCTCCGTATCCTGGGATCAGGTCAAGGAAATCGCTCAGGGCAAGATGCCGGATCTCAACTGCTTCACCATTGCATCCGCGATGCGTATGGTTGCAGGAACAGCAAGAAGTATGGGTATCACCGTCACCGGCGAATTCCCTCAGGATCTTTAAACCAGACACGCGTTATGAGTAAGTTGACAAAAAATCAGAAAGCAGTTGCTGAGAAGTTCGATTCTCACAAGCTGTATCCTCTTGCAGAGGCGTGTGCCGTCGTGAAGGATATCACTTATACCAAGTTTGATGCTACAGTCGAGCTTTCCGCGAACCTCGGAGTTGACCCCCGTAAGGCCAACCAGATGATTCGTGGCGTCGTCACCCTTCCTCACGGAACCGGCAAGCCCGTGCGCGTGCTTGCTCTCTGTACCCCCGACAAGGTCTCTGAGGCAGTCGAGGCAGGTGCCGATTTTGCAGGACTCGACGAGTATATCGAGAAGATCAAAGGCGGCTGGACAGATGTTGACGTAATTGTCTGCACACCTTCAGTTATGGCCAAAGTCGGTGCTCTCGGTAAGATACTCGGACCCCGCGGTCTGATGCCGAACCCCAAGACCGGCACAGTGACTATGGAGATAGGTGCTGCTGTCAAGGCTTCCAAGGGCGGTAAAATCGATTTCAAGGTTGACAAGACCGGTATTGTGCACACTGGCATCGGTAAAGTTTCCTTCACTGCAGAGCAGATTTATGAAAATGCTGCCGCAGTTCTCAATGAGATTGCGAAACTCAAGCCTCAGGCACTCAAGGGCACTTATATGAAGAGTGCTGCAATATGCTCCACTATGAGCGATGGTATCAAAGTTGATCTCAAGGCATTCCTCGCAGGTGCTGAGTAAAAATTCAATATTATGAAAAAAGAAGTAAAAGGTCAGATTATTGAAAGCATCTCAGCGCAGCTCCAGGCGTATCCCAATTTCTATATTACGGACATCGCCGGCCTGAATGCAGGTCAGACAAGCAAACTCCGCCGCGAGTGTTTCAACCAGGGTGTCGTGCTTAACGTTGTGAAGAACACTCTCTTCGCTCACGTTCTCAAAGCTTCCGGCAAGGAAGAGTATCTTCCCCTTCTGGACACTCTTGTCGGCAATACAGCAATAATGTACACCACTGTCCCTGCCGCTCCCGGCAAGCTCATCAAGAAGCTCCAGAAGGAAGGACTCCAGAAGCCCGTTGTAAAGGGTGCTTATGTACAGGATTGCGTTTACACAGGTGACTGTCTCAACGAACTCGCAGCCATCAAGACCAAGGAAGAACTCATCGGCGACATCATCACTCTCCTCCAGAGTCCTATGCGCAATGTTCTCTCCGCTCTTGAGAACGCTTCAGATGGAAAAGCTGAGGACGAGAAGATTGGTTCGGCCAAGCCTGAGGCAGCTGCAGAGACCACAGAGACTCCTGCAGCAGAGGCTCCTGTTGCAGAGTGAACAAATGAATAATATTAACAATTAAAAAAATAAAAGATTATGGCAGACGTAAAGACACTCGCTGAAGAGCTTGTTAACCTTTCAGTGAAAGACGTTCAGGAACTTGCAAAGATTCTCAAGGATGAGTACGGCATCGAGCCCGCAGCAGCAGCAGTCGTTGTTGCAGCAGACGGAGCTGGTGCAGGTGCAGCTGAGGCCGAGCAGACAGAGTTTGATGTTGTTCTCACATCAGCTGGTACAGCAAAACTTGCAGTCATCAAGGCTGTCAAGGAGGCCCTTGGCCTTGGATTGAAGGAAGCTAAGGATCTCGTTGATGGTGCTCCCGCTACCGTTAAGGAGAAGGTTTCCAAGGCAGAAGCCGAGCAGCTCAAGTCAACCCTTGAGGAGGCCGGCGCCGAGGTTGAGATCAAGTAAATCCAGCCTCCCTGCTCAAAGGGACCAGAAACAGGTTTAGAGCCGGAAACAACAGGCTCTAAACCTTTTTTTTCCGTATTCAACTTTTTCTCAATTCCAAAGGCAGAAAAATGTCAAATAAGACTGTAAACAAGCGCATTAACTTTGCTACTTCAAAAATTCTGGATTATCCGGATCTGCTTGAGGTCCAGCTGAAGTCATTCAAGGATTTCTTCCAGCTGGAAACCACACCCGAGAACAGAAAAGACGAAGGTCTGTTCCAGGTTTTTCAGGAAATATTCCCGATCGAGGATACGAGGAACAATTACAAGCTGGAGTTTATTGACTATTTCATAGACCCGCCCAAGTACTCGATTGATGAATGTCTTGAGAGAGGACTCACCTACAACGTCCCTCTGAAGGCAAAACTTCGTCTTTCCTGCACGGATCCCGAACACGAGGATTTCGACACCAGAGTGCAGGACGTTTATCTCGGAGACATACCTTATATGACTCCGGGAGGTACTTTTGTTATCAATGGTTCTGAGAGAATCATCGTATCCCAGTTGCACAGGTCCCCCGGAGTGTTCTTCGACCAGAGTACGCACGCCAACGGAACCAAGCTTTATTCCGCAAGAATCATCCCGTTCAAGGGTTCCTGGATCGAGTTCGCTACAGACATCAACAATGTGATGTATGCGTACATCGACCGCAAGAAGAAACTTCCCGTAACCACTCTGCTCAGGGCAATAGGTTACAACGCGGACAAAGATATCATAGACATCTTCGACCTTGCCGACGAAGTTTCCGTCAACAAGAAGACACTCAACGCCAACAAGGGCCGCAAGCTCGCCAACAACGTTCTCAGAACCAAGTTCGAGGATTTCATTGACGAGGACACGGGAGAAGTGACACCGGTTGAGCGTATTGAAATCATTGTCAACAGGGGCGAAATACTCGACGATGACAATATCGCCGCTATCCTCGAATCTGAGGAAAAAACAATACTTCTCCAGAAGGATGAAGCCAACTCCAACGAGTACTCCATCATCTTCAACACTCTGCAGAAGGATCCAACCAATACGGAAATTGAAGCGGTCAACTATATCTACAAACAGCTCCGCAATTCCGAACCGCCCGATGAGAGCACAGCCAGAGATGTCATCGACAAGTTGTTCTTCTCAGAGAAGCGCTATGACCTCGGCAATGTTGGCCGCTATCGTCTCAACAAGAAGCTCGGCCTTTCGACCGACCCCGATGTGCGCGTTCTCACCAATACTGACATCATTGAGATAATCAAGTACCTCATCCAGCTCATCAACTCCAAGGCTTCCGTGGACGATATCGACCACTTGAGCAACCGTCGAGTGCGTACTGTTGGTGAGCAGCTTGCTAACCAGTTCAGTGTAGGTCTCAGCCGTATGGCCCGTACCATACGCGAGAGGATGAACGTCCGCGACAGCGAGCAGTTCAACCCCATCGACCTCATCAACGCCAAGACTCTGTCTTCGGTCATCAACTCGTTCTTCGGCACGAGCCAGCTGTCCCAGTTTATGGACCAGACCAACCCTCTTGCGGAAATAACTCACAAGAGGCGTCTTTCGGCCCTCGGCCCCGGAGGTTTGAGCCGCGACAGGGCCGGATTCGAGGTCAGGGACGTACACTACACCCATTACGGAAGACTCTGCCCTATCGAGTCTCCCGAAGGTCCCAACATCGGTCTTATCTCGTCTCTGTGCGTTTATGCCAGAATAGACGAACTCGGCTTCATCGAGACCCCCTACCGCGACGTCAAGGACGGCAAGGTGGACCTCAGCGATGCCGGATGCCATTATATGAGTGCTGAAGAGGAGGAGAACAAACTTGTTTCTCTTGCCAACGTGAAGATGGATGATGATGGAAACATACTCGAGGACCGCATCCAGTGCCGTCTCGAGGCCGATTTCCCTGTCGTCACCAAGGAGGAGGCCGACTATATGGACGTGGCCCCCAACCAGATGGCTTCCGTTGCAGCCTCCCTCATTCCTTTCCTCGAGCACGATGATGCCCACCGTGCACTTATGGGTGCAAATATGATGCGTCAGGCCGTTCCTCTTCTCAAGCCCCAATCCCCTATTGTGGGAACCGGTTTGGAGGAAAGGGTCTGCATTGATTCACGTACCCAGTATGTGGCTGAAAGGACTGGAGAAGTGACATACGTTGATGCCAACGAGATTCGTGTGAAGTATGACCGTACCGATGATGAGAAATTCGTCAGCTTCTCTCCCGAGGAGACGGTTTACAGGCTTCCCATCTACCGCAGGACCAACCAGAGCACTACCATACGGCTCACTCCCGTTGTCAGGAAGGGCGACAAGATTGTGAAGGGACAGGTTCTCACTGAGGGCTATGCCACACAAAACGGAGAAC
The DNA here is from genome assembly GCA_002315815.1 of Bacteroidales bacterium UBA1725. Taxonomy (GTDB): domain Bacteria; phylum Bacteroidota; class Bacteroidia; order Bacteroidales; family UBA932; genus Cryptobacteroides. Next base: position 6,466 of record DCIN01000076.1, read on the forward strand.
TTGCACTCGGACGCAACCTCAAGGTCGCTTTTATGCCCTGGAAGGGTTACAACTACGAGGATGCCATTGTCCTTTCCGAGGAAATGGTCAAGTGGGACGTACTCACTTCCATTCACGTGGACGAATACCTCACTGAGGTGCGTGATACCAAGCGCGGAATGGAGGAACTCACTTCCGACATACCCAACGTCAGCGAGGATGCCACCAAAGATCTCGCCGAGAACGGAATAGTACGCATTGGAGCCCACATTGAACCGGGCGACATAATGATAGGAAAGATAACCCCGAAGGGAGAAAGTGATCCTTCACCTGAGGAGAAACTGCTCAAAGCCATTTTCGGCGACAAGGCCGGAGATGTCAAAGACGCATCCCTCAAGGCCAATCCTTCGCTCAGCGGTACCGTTGTCAAGACAGCTCTCTATGCCAAACTCGCCAAGGAAAGCGGCAAGAGGGGAGCTGGCCGGCAGGACCAGAAGACACGTCTCGAGATGCGTCAGGCAGAGTTCGAGCGCAAGGCGGAGAAACTCCGTGCCGATTTCCTCCAGAGGCTTGCAACCCTCACAAAGAACCAGAAGAGCGCCGGTATCTATGACCTCTACGGAGTGGAGGTTCTGGCGAAGGACAAGAAGTTCACTTCTGAGGTTCTCAAGGGCATAGACTACGACAATGTCAATTCCAACAAATGGACTGCCGACAAGGATGTCAATCACCTCATCTGCGACCTTATCAATAACTACTGCATTGCTCTCAAGTCTGAGGCTGCTGTGTTCAAGCGTGAGTGCGATATGATAAAGGTGGGCGACGAACTCCCCAACGGCGTTATGCAGCTTGCCAAGGTCTATATTGCCAAGAAGCGCAAGATTACGGTCGGTGACAAGATGGCCGGACGCCACGGCAACAAGGGTATTGTGGCCAAGATTGTACGTCAGGAAGATATGCCTTTCCTCGAGGACGGCACACCTGTGGACATAGTGCTCAACCCTCTGGGTGTTCCTTCCCGAATGAACCTCGGCCAGATATACGAGACTGTTCTCGGATGGGCCGGTGCACGGCTCGGTCTCAAGTTCAGCACTCCTATCTTCGACGGTGCCAGCATTGACGAGATCTGTGCATATACCGACAAGGCAGGTGTGCCCAGATTCGGAAAGACCAAGCTTCGTGACGGTGGTACCGGTGACTGGTTTGATCAGCCCGCCACTGTGGGTGTCATCTATATGATAAAGCTCGGCCATATGGTCGATGACAAGATGCACGCACGTTCAATCGGACCATATTCCCTCATCACCCAGCAGCCTCTCGG
>DCIN01000076.1:7798-23327 GCA_002315815.1 Bacteroidales bacterium UBA1725
TCGGCGGTAAAGCCCAGTTCGGAGGACAGCGTTTCGGAGAAATGGAGGTATGGGCGCTCGAAGCTTTCGGAGCTGCCAACGCTCTTCAGGAGATTCTTACCGTCAAGTCTGATGACGTGACAGGAAGGTCCAAGACCTACGAGGCCATCGTCAAGGGTGACCCTATGCCGCCCGCAGGCATTCCCGAATCTCTCAACGTTCTGCTTCACGAGCTTCGCGGACTCGGTCTCAAGGTCACATTGGATTAATTATTTGAAGGAAAAGAAAAATGCCTACTTTCAATAACAAGGACAATAAGGTAAAGAGCAATTTCCAGACAATCAGCATTTCGCTTGCTTCTCCGGAGGATATAACCGAAAGGTCCTGTGGTGAGGTACTGAAGCCGGAAACGGTGAATTACAGGACATACAAACCGGAACGCGACGGTCTTTTCTGCGAGAAGATATTCGGACCCACCAAGGATTACGAATGCTACTGCGGAAAATACAAGAGGATTCGCTATCGCGGAATAGTATGCGACAGGTGCAATGTCGAGGTCACCGAGAAGAAGGTGCGCCGTGAGAGGATGGGACACATCACTCTCACTGTGCCCGTTGCTCATATCTGGTATTTCAAGAGTGCTCCCAACAAGATTTCCGCACTGCTCGGAGTTCCTTCGAAAAAACTCGAGTCGGTCATCTACTATGAGAAATACATAGTTGTGAAGCCGGGTGCAAGCGGAGTCGACAAACTGGAGCTTCTCTCAGAAGACGATTATCTCGATATCCTTGCCCGCATTCCCGGAAACGACAACCTTCCGGATTCGGATCCCGACAAGTTCGTGGCCAAGATGGGTGCTGAGGGCATCTATGACCTGCTCAAGGAAATAAACGTCGAGGAGTTGGGACACGAACTCCGCCAGCGTATGAAGACGGAGCAGTCGCAGCAGCGCAAGGCCGAGGTTCTCAAGCGTCTCCAGGTGGTCAAGTGGTTCCAGGAGTCCAAGGATATCAATCGTCCCGAGTGGATGATTATGAAGGTGATTCCCGTCATTCCGCCAGATTTGCGTCCACTCGTCCCTCTGGATGGAGGACGTTTTGCAACCTCTGACATCAACGACCTCTACCGTCGTGTGATAATACGCAACAACCGTCTCAAGAAACTCATAGAAATCAAGGCTCCCGAGGTCATTCTCCGCAACGAGAAGCGTATGCTTCAGGAGTCGGTGGATTCTCTCTTCGACAATTCCAAGAAGTCGTCCGCCGTCAAGAGCGAGACCAACAGAGCTCTCAAGTCTCTGTCTGATTCGCTCAAGGGCAAGCAGGGACGCTTCCGTCAGAACCTCCTCGGTAAGCGTGTGGACTATTCCGCCCGTTCAGTCATCGTGGTTGGTCCCGAGCTCAATATGCACGAGTGCGGTCTGCCCAAGTTTATGGCGGCTGAGCTGTACAAACCTTTCATCATCCGCAAGCTCATTGAGCGCGGTATCGTGAAGACTGTCAAGTCCGCAAAGAAAATTGTTGACCGTAAGGACCCCGTTATCTGGGACATCCTCGAGAATGTGATGAAGGGACATCCCGTGCTGCTCAACCGTGCACCTACCCTTCACCGTCTGGGTATCCAGGCATTCCAGCCCAGAATGATAGAAGGAAAAGCAATTCAGCTGCATCCTCTTGCCTGTACGGCCTTCAACGCCGACTTCGACGGAGACCAGATGGCTGTGCATCTTCCTCTAGGAAATGCGGCCATTATGGAGGCACAGCTCCTTATGCTCGGATCACAGAATATTCTCAATCCCGCCAACGGAGCCCCTATCACCGTTCCTTCACAGGATATGGTTCTCGGTCTGTATTACATCACGAAGCTCCGCCCGGGCGCAAAGGGTGAGGGAATGAGGTTCTATTCCGCAGAGGAGGTCATCGTGGCATACAACGAGAAAGTCATCGATATGCACGCCCGCATCAACGTCCGCATCCCTGTGGACAAGCAGGATGCCTCCAAGGGAGTGCAGATGGTTGAGACTTCTGCAGGACGTATCATCGTGAACCAGTATGTTCCCGACGAGGTTCCTTTTGTAAACGAGATTCTCGGCAAGAAGTCCCTTCGCAAAATCATCACCGGTGTCATCAAGAACACAGGTGTCACCAGAACGGCCAAGTTCCTCGATGACATCAAGAACCTCGGTTATGATCAGGCCTTCCGCGCGGGTATATCCTTCAATCTTGGTGACGTTCTCATCCCCGAAGAGAAGTATAACCTCATAGACGAAGCCTACAAGAGCGTCGAAAACATCAAGGAGCAGTACAATTACGGTTTCATCACCAACAACGAGCGTTACAACAAGGTTATTGACCTCTGGTCTTCGGTCGACAACAAACTCACAGGAATAGTGACCAAGCAGATTTCTGCAGACCAGCAGGGCTTCAACCCTGTATATATGATGCTCGACTCCGGTGCCCGCGGTTCGACCCAGCAGATCAAGCAGCTCTGCGGTATGCGAGGGCTTATGGCGAAGCCTCAGAAATCCGGAGCTTCAGGAGCTGAGATTATCGAGAACCCTATCATCTCCAACCTTAAGGAGGGAATGACGGTGCTCGAGTACTTCATCTCCACTCACGGAGCTCGCAAGGGACTTGCCGATACAGCTCTCAAGACCGCTGATGCAGGTTACCTTACCCGTCGTCTTGTCGATGTGTCGCACGACGTCATCATCACGGACGAGGATTGCGGAACCCTCAGAGGTCTGATTGCCACTGCCATCAAGAACAAGGACGAGGTCGTGGAGTCTCTCGGAGAGAGAATACTCGGACGTACTTCCGTACACGACATCTACAACCCTCTCACCGGTGAGCTCATCATCAAGGCCGGCGAGGAGATTCGTGAGAAACAGGCGGAGCTGATTGATTCCCTGCCCATCGAGCAGGTCGAGATACGTTCCGTCCTCACTTGCGAGAGCCGTAAGGGAGTCTGTGCCAAGTGTTACGGACGCAACCTTGCGACCAGCCGTATGGTCGAGAAGGGAGAAGTGGTCGGGGTCATCGCCGCACAGTCCATCGGTGAACCCGGTACCCAGCTTACGCTCCGTACCTTCCACGTCGGAGGAACAGCATCCTCATCGGCGGCGGATTCATCCATCGAGTCCAAGTATGACGGACGCCTTGCTTTCGAGGAACTCCGTACTGTAGACAGAGTGGGTGATGACGGCAAGGTGGAGAATGTTGTGGTAAGCCGAATGACCGAACTCCGCATCATCGACGAGAATACAGGAATCACCTTCTCACAGTATGATGTTCCTTACGGAGCTGTCCTGTATATGATGGACGGTGACAAGGTGAAGAAGGGTGATCTCATCTGCGAATGGGATCCCTACAACGCCACCACCATCGTCGAGACCGCCGGTAAGGTCCGTTTCGAGAATATGATAGACGGTGTCACCTTCAAGAAGGACGCTGCAGATGAATTCTCCAACAGCACGGACAAGGTGATAATCGAGTCCAAGGACAAGACCAAGACTCCAGCCATCAATATCGTGGATGCCAAGGGAGACAGCATCAAGCAGTACAATCTCCCTGTCGGTGCCCATATTATGGCAGAGAACGGCAGCAAGGTCAAGGTCGGAGACATCATAATGAAGATACCTCGTGCCGTAGGCAAGTCCAGTGATATCACCGGAGGTCTGCCCCGCGTCACCGAACTCTTCGAAGCCCGTAATCCTTCAAGTCCCGCTATCCTCTCCGAAATCAATGGTGAGGTCGTTATGGGTAAGGTTAAGCGCGGAAACCGTGAAATCAAGGTCATCAACAGGGGAGGTACAGAGAAGACATATCTTGTTCCGCTTTCCAAGCAGATTCTTGTGCAGGAAAATGACTATGTCAAGGCCGGTACACCTCTGTCCGACGGTGGAGTATCACCTAGCGACATTCTTAATATTCTCGGTCCCGTCAAGGCTCAGGAGTATATCGTCAATGAGGTTCAGGCGGTTTACCGTCTGCAGGGTGTAAAGATCAACGACAAGCATTTCGAGATCATCGTGCGTCAGATGATGCGCAAGGTGGAGATAACCAATCCCGGTGACACCGATTTCCTCAATGAAGAGCTCGTGGACAAGTCGGCGTTTATGGACAGCAACGACAGTATCTTCGGACAGTATGTCGTGCTCACTCCCGGTGATTCCTCGAAGTATTCCGAAGGAGATATCATCACCGTCCGCGATCTGCGCAGTGAAAACTCCTCCCTCGAGCGTCAGGGACTCACTATGATTTCCGCCCGTCCGGCTCAGCCTGCAACAGCCCGTCTGGTTCTTCAGGGAATCACCCGAGCGGCCCTCAAGACTGACAGCTTCATATCCGCCGCGTCTTTCCAGGAGACGACCAAGGTGCTCAGCGAAGCCGCTATACGCGGACGTGTAGATCACCTCGAAGGCCTCAAGGAGAATGTCATCTGCGGTCATCCCATTCCTGCTGGAACGGGTCTGAAGAGCTATCAGGACATCGTCGTGGGCAACAAGGAGGATCTGGAGAATTCAGTGCTCAACACTCTGTAGATTTACAGAACAGATAAAGGGGATGGCCTTGAAGTCCATTTGGACTGGAGGCCATCCCCTTTATCTGTAACAAGTGATTATTTGAGATTTACTTATTATTTTTGCAGGGCATAACAACAGTGAAGTGAAAGAATTATCCAAATCTGAAGAATGTAAGAAAGAAAGCCCGCAGCGTCGCGTAGCAGGTTTTGCAACCCGCACGCAATGGCGGGAATGGCTGACCAGGCATTTTGACAGCGAAACCGAGATATGGCTGGTATTTCCATCCAAGGCTTCGGGCGAAGCCTCAATCTCTTACAACGACGCGGTTGAAGAAGCTTTGTGCTTCGGATGGATTGACGGAAGGGCCGGAACCCTTGACAGTTCGCACTCTCTCAGACGATTTACTCCCAGGCGCAAGGGCAGCAGCTATTCTCGTCCAAACATAGAAAGGCTCCTTTGGCTTGAGAAACACGGGATGATTCATCCGAAAATCAGGGAATCGGTTTTGCCTGTCATCACATCTGAGTATGTCTTCCCAGACGACATCATCGCGGAGATACGCCGTAATCCGGATGCCTGGCACAACTATGAGCTTTTTCCGGACTCATACAAAAGAATTCGTGTAGCCTATATCGATGCAGCAAGAAAGAGGCCTGAAGAGTTCAGAAAAAGAATGGCGAACTTTATCAGCAAAACAGTACGGAACAGTGTTGTTGCCGGGTATGGGGGAATCGAAAAGTATTATGCCAGTGAAGTTCCTGAAGTACTTGAAGCTTCCGAATTTCCTGAGAACCGGGAAACATTGAGTCAGAAAACAGCAGCAACAATATTAATATGAATAAAGGGAAGATACTGGTAGTCGATGACAATCAAGGCATTCGCAGCGCTTTGAAGATATTGCTCCCGCTTCATTTTTCGCAGGTGGAGCTTATCGCATCTCCGTCTACGCTGGTTTCCACTATGGAACGTTTCCGGCCGGACGTTGTTCTGCTGGATATGAACTTCTACACCGATATCAATACAGGAAATGAGGGTCTCTACTGGACAGGAGAAATCAAGAAGATGTACCCTGAGGTCAGGATAGTCCTGTTCACAGCTTACGCAGACATAGCCCTTGCTGTGGAGGGGATGAAGCGTGGGGCATTCGACTTCATTGTGAAACCCTGGGACAATGACAAACTGATTGCAACGCTTAAGGCGGCGTATGAGGCTTCCTTGAAAAAGGGCAGATCCGCCGGGATTGAAACGTCTTCTGATATGTATTGGGGCACGACCCCGTCAATGGTGCAGATATCCCGTACTGTAGGGAAGATAGCCTCGACCGATGCCACCGTCCTCATCACCGGAGAAAACGGTACGGGAAAAGATCTGCTTGCACGCGAAATCCATCTCCGTAGCAACCGCAAGTCAGCTCCGATGGTGTGCGTGGATGCCGGGGCTATAACTGAGACCCTTTTTGAAAGCGAACTCTTCGGCCACGTCAAGGGTGCTTTCACCGATGCACATACCGACCATATCGGCAAGTTTGAGCAGGCGGACGGAGGTACTCTGTTCTTGGATGAAATCGGAAATATCCCGCTGCATCTGCAGGCGAAGCTTCTGCGCGTGCTTCAGAACCGCAGCGTCATTCGGGTAGGATCCGGAAAACAGATTCCAGTGGATATCCGTCTCATCTGCGCCACCAATATGAATCTGGGCAAGATGGTGTCCGAGGGCCGGTTCCGCGAGGATCTTTACTATCGAATCAACACTATGACCATAGAACTGCCGCCGCTTAGGGAAAGAATCGCCGATATCGTTCCTCTGGCCGAGAGATTCCTGAAGGAATATGCAGAGAAATATCGCCGGGATGTGACTTCAATCTCCGAAGAGGCCGTAACTCTATTGACCTCACACTTATGGAGCGGGAATATACGTGAGCTCCGGAACACAATGGAGAAGGCTGTCATTCTCTCCGAGGGTACAATCCTCAAATCAGAGGATCTCTCGCTCGAAATGAATGACAGGGTATATGCAGGGCCGAAACAGACTCTCGAAGAGGCGGAGGAGAAGGCAATCAGAGATACGATGCTGCGTTGTAACGGCAATCTGACCATTGTGGCGAGAGAATTGGGAATCAGTCGTCCGACTCTCTACAGCAAACTGAAAAAATACAATATCTGATGCCTGTCTGGGGAGTCATACTGACAGCAGTTCTGGTTTCTGTCGTTGCTGCACTTCTTGCCGGATTATATGTCAGGGAAAAGGACAGGAAGAAGTTGTCCTATATGCTCGATGCCTTTGAGGATGGGGAGTACAACTTCCGTTTTGCTGACAAAAGCAGTTTCAACCGGACATTGAACCGTATCAAATGGATAGTGGACCGTCGCCGGCAACAAAACGAGCAGGAGTCCTGGACCAAGCTCATCCGTGTTCTGACCCACGAAATAATGAATACAGTGAGTCCGATTGCATCGCTCAGCGATGCGCTCAGCCGCTATGTCGAAGTTCCCGAAGGGCAGGGAAGTGTGGATGTAAAGGCAGGGCTTGAAACCATCTCGACATCGTCCAGGAACTTGATAAAATTCGTGGAATCCTACCGGGAGCTGGCAGGTGTGGCCAGGCCTGTCAAGAAAGCCTTGATGGTTGATGCTCTTGCTGCCGGTGTCATCGAACTCATCAGGGAACAGTGCTCAGAGGCTGGAGCAGTCTGTACTTATTCGGCTGCCGTGGAGGATATACTCATCTATGCGGATGAAGCTCAGATAAGCCGTATTCTCATAAACCTGATAAAGAACGCTTTGCAGGCTGGGGCACGGAATATCTCCATCACCGCATCCATTGATTCGCAACAACAGACGCTCATCAGGGTATCCAATGATGGTGCACCGATTTCGCCTGAAAGTCAGGATCAGGTTTTCATTCCGTTCTTTACGACCAAGAAAGAGGGCTCAGGTATAGGACTCAGCCTTTCGCGCCAGATAATGCGGGCCCACAACGGCTTGCTGGACCTCACGGGGAGCAACGCGGAACGTACTGAATTTACATTGACATTCAAGTAGAAAAGCGGTTGTTTATGGAATATCTGTCCAAGGATTGTTATGACAGGATTGCGGCAGAGCTGGACAATCTTGTGAAAGTAGAGTATCCAAAGGTGAAGGATGCCCTCTCGGAGGCGCGTGCTCAGGGAGATTTGAGCGAAAATTGCGGATACCGTGCGGCAAGGAGCGCCCAGGCGAAGATGATAGGGAGAATACGTTTCCTGCAGAAAGTTCTGGAACATTCGAGAATCATCGATGCCGGACTGCTGCCCAAAGACCGGGTATCACTTCTGAGCAAAGTGGAGTTTATGAATCTTGATACCGGCACAAAAATGACATACACCATTGTGAGTCCTCACGAAATGAATCTCCAAGAGGGCAAAATCTCATTGAAATCACCGATAGGTCAAGCCCTTATGGGAAGAAAAGAAAAAGAGACGGTCGATGTTGAAGCACCGGCCGCCACTTTTAGAATCAGGATAGACAAAATCACTCCCGGGAGTGAGAATCAGTCTTTGAAGTAACGTTTGTAGAGTCCCTGGAATCCGGCTCCGTGACGTGCTTCGTCCTTGGCCATCTCGTGAACCGTGTCGTGGATTGCATCGTATCCGAGTTCCTTTGCGCGTTTTGCGATTGCAAGTTTGCCCTCGCAGGCTCCGCATTCAGCCTCAGCGCGTTTCTTGACATTTGTCTTGGTGTCCCAGACAACCTCACCGAGAAGTTCGGCGAATTTTGATGCATGCTCAGCCTCTTCGAATGCATAGCGCTTGAAGGCCTCGGCGATTTCAGGATAACCTTCACGATCTGCCTGACGGCTCATTGCCAGATACATACCAACTTCGCAACATTCACCGTTGAAGTGATCGTGCAGACCTTGCATAACTTCAGCGTCAGCTACTTTTCCGTCTCCGAGCCGATGCTCGCAGGCCCACTGCAGACCACCTTCCTTTACCTCTACAAACTTGTCAGCTTTGGCATGGCACTGAGGACATTCTGCAGGGGGATTTTCGCCTTCGTATACGTATCCGCAGACGAGGCAACGAAATTTCTTCTTCATCTTGGCTTAAAATTACTAATACAAGGCTAATTTACTATTTTTGTCAGAAATAACCTTATTTGTATGGAAAAAACTTGGAGATGGTTCGGTCCTAAGGACATTATCAGTCTTGAGATTCTGCGCCAGATTGGTGTGGAGGGAATTGTTACGTCATTGTATGATGTACCGAACGGGGAAGTCTGGAGCCTCGAAAGAGTGCAGTCGCTCCAGCAGCGGATAGAGGCTGCAGGTATGCGATGGTCGGTGGTCGAGAGTCTTCCAGTAAGTGAAGGCATCAAATATGCGTCTGGAAACAGGGATGCTTTGATAGACAATTATATAAAAGGACTGGAGGCTCTCGGCCAGTGCGGTATCAACACGGTATGCTACAACTTTATGCCGGTGATAGACTGGGTGAGGACGAATCTTGATTACACTCTTGAAGATGGATCCGGATCGTTGTATTTCGACTATTCCAGATATGCATACTTTTATGTGAAGATTTTGGGGCGCAAAGGCTATGAGAAAGATTTCAGTTCCGAGATTCTCGAGAAGGTGGAGGAGTTGGACAGAACTATGAGCCCGGAAGAGAAATGGGGACTTGTTGATACCATAATACTCAAGACCCAGGGCTTCATAAGTGGAAATTTCAGCGGAGACGAGAAAGAACCAGTGCGCAAGTTCAATGATATGCTCGACCTCTATTCCGGTATGAGCAAGGATGATCTCAGAGATAATCTAAGGTATTTCCTCCAGGCTGTGATGCCTGTATGCGACAAATTCGGAATCAATATGTGCATACACCCCGATGACCCGCCTATGCCCGTGTTCGGTATTCCCAGAATTGTATGCAATGCAGAGGATATACGCTGGATACTCAATGCGGTGGACAATTTCCACAATGGTCTGACCTTCTGTGCCGGATCCCTTTCCTCAGGGGCCCACAACAAAGTGGAGGAGATGGCCCGGGAATTCGCCCCGCGAACGCATTTCGTGCATCTCCGTTCCTGTACCGTCCTGCCTTCCGGAGATTTCTATGAGGCTCCGCACCTGGACGGCAGTGTCAAACTTACAAATCTGATACGCATCTTCGAAAACGAAGGCAGGAACATTCCTATGAGAGTGGATCACGGCAAAACTCTGGATGGGGACAGGGGTAAGGCCTACAATCCCGGTTACAGTTTTTTGGGAAGAATGCTCGCGTTCGGACAGGTGAGCGGAATGATTCAGACCATAAAGGAAGAGGAATCGCACTGACTCTCAGGGAATATTGGAGGTCCCATAGATTCTCCGAAGCTTCAAACGTAGAGGTGGAATATCAGTCGCAGCACCCACCACAACGGTACGGCCACAACGAAAAAATAGGCTATGTACCTATGGTTGGCTATCCTGTAAAGGCCGGGCCATTTCTCTTTCATACAGTTTGACACGAGATACAGGCTCAGATACGGGATGCACAGCACCAGAAAGGCATTGTATTTCAACGCCGATGCTATGTTCGCGTGGAGCAGGGAATGAATGGCTCTTTGAGAGCCGCAGCCGGGACACGGAACACCAAAAACAAGTCTGAACGGACACTTCGGAAAAAACACCCCGGTGCTAGGATCAAACTTGTAATAGATGAATAACAACAGTGCTGCTGCAATCAAGACAGCGGCCACGAGCATTTTCCTGTTCAACCGGCTGATGAATCAGAAGAGATGATGGAACGGCAAAAAGTCTTTGTAGCCCGCCACAACAAGAATAACGACAAAGATGATGTATAGGACTATGAATACAAGACCTGATATCAGTGAGATGTTACTCCATTTGTTGGCATTGTTGCTCCTCTCTGTTGCAAGAGCGATATTTCCCTCAATAAAGGCACTTTCGACACCTGCAGCATAGACAATGGCAGGAATTCCGAAAGGCATACAGCACATAATGGTTACGATAATGGCTTTGGCAAGATGATTTTTGGGACACTGCGCAACCGGCTTGCTGCTATACCCGTCAGCCTTCGCGTTTCTTGAAGAGGAGTAGTTTTCCGAAGGGTTTGTGTTTGCCATCGGGGCTCCGCAATTTGGACAAGTATCAGGAGAACCAAAAATTTCAATTCCACATTCTCTGCAGTACATTTTTTCTGAATTTTTGTGAAGAGTAAATATAACAGTTAGTGAAGGGACAACTTATCGAAGGAACAACTTATTGAAGGAACAACCAAATTTTATTCATATTCCACTGACGTGTTCTGTTCGTCACAGTAAACCAGTCGATAATTGTCCATATTCCGAGTCCTCCGCAGGTGAGCAGCTTCACTCCTCCGAGTCCGTTGTCGTTAAGCATAAACCTGTCTATTCCGTAATGACCGAGGAAGATTGAGATGATGAGCAAAACAGTGGTGTTCTTGAACTGCAGCATATTGATATTGTTCATCTGGTCATCGGAAAGACGGAGGAGTTTTTCTCGGAGCATAGGAAGTTCAATTTCGGGAAAATCCTTTCCGTGTATTGCAAGGAACATATCGACTTTTGAAGTGTCTGCTGTGTTTTTGTCTGCCGGTTTCTGAGGTGCTCCGCATTTGGGACATACCGTTGCCAAATCAGAAATCATTTCTCCGCAGGATGTACAATGAATCAATGCCATAAAAAAAGAATTAGTTAATAATGGTTAGAATTTGTTATTGTTTTTCTTATTGTTTTCTGACCGGATAGCGTGATGCTTCCTTGATTCTCAGATAATGTGTGGAATAGCCTGTATGCCAGTAATCGGGGTGGAACGTTTTTCCGTCCAAAATTACAGTGTAGAGACCGCCGGATGTTCCGTCATCTCCCGTTACTCCCATCTTCTGAATTTCGTGCAGGTCGCCGCTCAGTCTTACTTCGGCTTCGGACCAGTTCTCTATATCGGATGTGGCCATTGCCATAGGACCGTACATTATAGTTCCGACCCAGTCTGCCTCAAACTTTTCACCCGTCTCTCCTTCGGATTTACACTCCGTCTCTCCGTCTTCTGCCGTAGTCTGAGATATCCTGTCCTGAATTGCCTTGTCAGGATTCATCTTGTCCAGTGTCATCTTGTCCGGGCCATAGTTGATGTGAGCAGCGAATGGAATCTCTATCGTGAGTTCATCCCCCTCCTTCCAGTTCCTGGATACTGTGAAGTAGGATGAGGGCCTTGCCGTTGTGGTCATTGTTTTACCATTGCAGGATATCCGTATGCCATCGGTGGCCCAGTACGGAATACGTAGCTTTACCGTGAACTGTCCGGATCCTTCCGTGATGCGTATCGTGCTTTTCTCTGCAGGCCATCCGCATTCCTGCTCCAGCACTATGCCCTTGGCCTTCCATCTGGCTATTGTAGGCAGATATAGCGCTATCCAGATGGTGTCGCCGGATACGAAATATGCCGCTTCCTGATATTTGACGTGGTTCTCGGATCCTGTGCCTCCGCAGCAGGTAGACTGGGGAGAGTCATTGCCGAAAGGCTTTCTGGCATTCATCCCCACTGCATAATGGTAGGTGGTAAGGAAATGCTCCGGGTGCACGGATCCGACAATCTGGTTATACAGCAATTGCTCGTAATAGTCCATATAACGGGCATCGTCAGGGTCATAGCAGTTGAGGTCCTTCGTGAGCTTGGCCAGATTGTATGCGCAGCAGGTCTCGTTGAGTTCGGGCCCGGGATTCGAGTTCATACTCTCTATCTGGGAGTAGGGCTGGCGGAACATTTCCCCGTTGCCGACTCCCCCCATTGCATAGGCGTAGCGTCCCTGAATCAGATGCCAGAAATTGACGGCCAGATTGTAGAAATAGGGGTCTCCGTTTGTTCTGAACGAGCGCAACGCTCCGGTTATCATAGGGATATGTTGGTTGGCGTGACGAGTGCGGATGTCATCGATATTTTTGGCAAGAGGGTCGAAGAAGGCGGGTGCGGCGAAGTAAAGGGCCGCTTCCGCCAGACGGGATTTCTCTTCCGGGTCAGAAACCATTTCGGAGAGTCTGGAGAGAGATTCCTGCATACCGCCGACTTCTCCGGCTATGTACATATTCCACATTTCGTAGCGGTTGCCCGGACGGGCCCGGCGCTCTTCCATTGTGCCGGAACTGTCCATATATGTGCGGTAATGGAGTCTGTTCCAAACCCATAGCCCCATATCCTTGGCAATGAGCAGAGCCTTGCCGGAAATGTCCTTGTCATCTATGTTCAATGCGATGTCTATCAGACCGGCCAGCTGTTTGTGGATTGAATAATAGGGTGCCCAGACCCAATTGTCGTTGTCGTAAGGACGGTACATTTCTATCAGCACAGGATGCTGGGCAGGAATGGCGTTGAGGTATCCGTAGCCGTAATGCTCCCAGTCCTTCTTGTACTCATCGAAAGCGTCCCAGTTCCCTTTGAGCTTCTCAAGCTCAGGTCCAGGAGCCAGATCTCTGGCCTCACGGTAGCGTCCCAAAGATTGTTCCCATACAAAGGTGCGTTCCTGACACTTTCTGAGTTCGTCCACCATAGTCTTTGCCCTGTCCTTGAGTCCGGCCTTTTTGTCAGGGTCTGTGCATCCTGCGTATGCGAAAGCAATGGCAGACATATAATGACCGGAGCCGTGTCCCTTGAGCTTGGTAGTGGGGGAGTCCCATCCGTCGGAGACAGGATATCCCGAGGTCGGCAATCCGAAGCTGTCGTAGTAATTGTAAAGTTGCTGTTTCACGTCCAGCCGCAGAAGGTTGTCCGTGTCTATGTCCCTGTTGGATGTGAGCCTGTTCTTCCCCGTCAGCTGAACGTCTGCGAGGGGAAGGGGTTCGGCGACCGGATCTGAGGCGGGCACGGCCCAGTCTGCATCGCTTATATGAACTTCCGCCATTACGGGATAACCATTGTCGCTTGAAGTGTCACCGATAATCCATCCATTTATGGTATAGCTGCTTCCTGCCGGGTGAATTGCAGGGTTGGCTTCATCCTCCTCCACCTCTCTTGCAGAATTTTCCCACCTGACCTGACGGAATTCGACACGTCCTTTGGAGCATTGCACCTGAACCTGCCAAGGCAGACGTGGCACAGTCCCGACAGGGGTGTACACCACAACGTTCTCCACCTTCTTGATAACTCCTCGTTCGCAAGCTGCTGCCGTGACAATGCAAAGCAGAATGCAGGTAACTAATTTATTGCTCATATACAAAAGTAGTAGTTTTTTGTAATTATAAAATGCCTGATGTGAGACAATACCGTTTTTTCTTCTTACCTTGTCCGCACAATTACAATCTATGAGAAAAGCAATAATAACCGGACTGATTGCCGCGATAGCTGCATCTGTCACAGTAAGTTGCTCTAAATCGGACACTTACAACCCTATCGGGGGGGGTAGTGGTAGATGTTCCTGATCAGAGTGACGTGGACGCTTCGCTGCGGGACCGCAGAATCTTTGCCAATTACGGAGGACTCTTCTCTCCTCCGGGTGTCGTAACCAGAGCTTCAGGTACGGAATTCGAAGCGCTTGAATCTCTTCTTGACCGTACAAGGACGGATGTGATTCCTTTTGAAGACGGTACGCTCACGGAAATTCCTTTCCTCGACAGGTATTCCTGTACCGAAGCGATTGTTACCTCGCAGGAGGAGTCCGAGAGTTCCGATGACACTCTTTCAGTTGTCAAGTATTCCCTTTTGGACTGGTATCACCCCGAGACTGAAGAACACGAACTCTTCGTGTTGACAATGATTCCTTATGCTGAGTATCAGTCAGCAGGAGAGAACTTCGGGTATTCATTTTTAGGGGGATTGGAAGAATTCCGGGGGATTCTGATTTTTTCCGAGCCTGATGGTACTTTCATCAGCAGTCACGAGTATCTGGGTGGAGACAACAAGAAAATGTACCTTCTTACTCCTTCGGATATGGAAGTGCTGGAGGAAGCCGGGATTGTATTGAATGATGTCACGGACATAACTTTTACTGTACCCGGAACAAAAGTGTGCAACAAGGTGAAAAATCCTGATGAGTATACTCTTGAAGGTGTAAATGAAGGAGGAGAACTGACACCAGCAATCGTGACTGCGAATGGTCCAAGCTCCGGTCCAATATCCAATCGAGGTGCAGTTTGCTTGAATGGAATCTCGAACTATGTCAGTTACTATAGGTCTTATGGTAATACCGGCGGATACAGCAAGAATAACAGTAAGCCCCAGAAAGGAACTGGTTTTGACAATTTGTTCAAGACCGTGAAAGAGAGAGATGCGGAAATTGCGATAGGGAAGATCAGCGAACTATATCAGAAAGTGCCTGAATTACAGACGATAATAGAAGAAATAACAGGGCTGGATATAACTTTGGTTATTGTTCCTTCACTTTCAGGTGGTGCCCTGGCCTTAACTAATCCTGGTAGATTTGCAAGGGGAAACACGTGGACCAGAATCACATTCACCGTGACTATTACAGAAGACACTCCGCCCGAAGTCTTGATGCACGAACTGTTCCACGTATATCAGTTCAATGAGGATTTCAAAAAACGATTGGAAGCCCAGAATTACGGCAGCTCATATACTTATTGGCAAAATGGAGATATTGAGGCTGAGGCCGGAATCTTCGATGCGTTGATGATGAAAAAATATCAATTGCCCTACAGTGACGGTGGGGTACTGGGCAGTCTTCGGGATCCATTAATCGATTACTATAACAATCCCTGTGAAGAGTACTGGAAATATGTTGAACAGTATCTTGGAGAAAGAGGGTACTTCAGTCCTCAATTTAAGGTGTCCGGCGAAATCAATCACACAAACAAAATACATCACATACAACAAATAATGTCAAAAACACGAACAAAATGAAAGCAGGATTCAGAATAATTGCGGCAGGTATCTTCCTGCTTGTCTCGGCAATGGTTCACGGTCAGGACTACTATTCCGGCAAGACCAGCATCAGTGGGGATAATAATGATTATGAAATAATTACTGGTAGTTCATTTGTATTCTTAATAAACAAAGCCAACAAATTCAAACTTT
>DCIN01000093.1:0-3651 GCA_002315815.1 Bacteroidales bacterium UBA1725
CGAAAGCGGTAGTTCATTAGAAATATTTTACTCTTGAACACCTCACACCACCAAACACTCTCCAACTGGCCTTTTGTACCGCTCAGGGCCTCCTACGGTACCAAACACCGTCAGAAGACTCTTTTGTACCGCTCAGGGCCTTCTACGGTACCAAACACCGTCAGACAGAATAGGGGAAGAGAACTCCGCCGGGAACAAATCATCGCGAACCAAAAACAAACGACAAGCCCCGCCTCAGCGGGGCCGGCATAAATGACGCGATAGCGACAGGCAAGTGGTCAGGCCATCTTCTCCGGTCTCATCTGAGGGAAGAAAAGAACATCCTGGATGGTAGACTGCCCGGTCATAAACATAGTGAGCCTGTCTATTCCCATTCCAAGTCCGGAAGTGGGCGGCATACCATACTCGAGTGCCCTTATGAAGTCGTAGTCTATGAACATAGCTTCGTCATCTCCCTTGCTCTTGAGCGAGGCCTGCTCCTCGAAGCGGGCCAGCTGGTCTATAGGATCATTAAGCTCAGAATAAGCGTTGGCGAGTTCCTTTCCGCAGACAAAGAGTTCGAAACGTTCTGTGAGCTCAGGGTTGCTGCGGTGACGTTTGGTCAGAGGAGACATCTCCACCGGATAGTCGGTTATAAATGTGGGCTGGATAAGCTTTTTCTCACAATATTCGCCGAAGATGGCGTCTATCAGCTTGCCCTTGCCCATAGAAGGTTCGGTCTCCACGTGGAGTTCCCTGCAAGTTCTGCGGAGTGCATCCTCATCCATTCCGTTCACATCCACACCCGCGTATTCCTTTATGGCCTCGAGAATAGGAAGACGGCGGAACTCCGCACCGAAGTCCACCTCATTCTCCCCAATCTTCACCGTGGACGTTCCGTTGATGGTTACGCAGATTTTGGCAAGCAGCTTCTCCACGAACTTCATCATCCAGTTGTAGTCCTTGTACGCGACATAAATCTCCATACAGGTGAACTCAGGGTTGTGGGTCTTGTCCATACCCTCGTTGCGGAAATCCTTTGCGAACTCATAGACTCCGTTGTAGCCTCCGACAATAAGTCTCTTGAGATAGAGTTCGTTGGCGATACGCAGATAGAGGGGAATGTCCAGAGCGTTGTGATGTGTAATGAAAGGACGGGCGCTGGCCCCTCCGGGAATGCCCTGAAGAATCGGAGTCTCCACCTCAAGACAGCCGGCGGCGTTGAAGTATTCGCGCATCGTCGAAATGATTTTTGCTCTCTTGATGAACGTGTCCTTCACGCCCGGGTTGATTATAAGG
Organism: Bacteroidales bacterium UBA1725; assembly: GCA_002315815.1. Taxonomy (GTDB): domain Bacteria; phylum Bacteroidota; class Bacteroidia; order Bacteroidales; family UBA932; genus Cryptobacteroides. The sequence goes on from DCIN01000093.1 coordinate 1,279, forward strand.
TCCACATATCTTTGACGATAGCGGAGTTCGGGATCAGTGACCGCATCGAAAACTTGCCCGTCCTGCTCCTTGACTATAGGAAGGACACGCAATGACTTGCTCAGCAGTGTAAGTTCCTTGGCGTGGACGGAAAGCTGGCCCGTCTGGGTGATAAAGGCAAAACCCTTGATGCCGACAATGTCTCCTATGTCCAGAAGTTTCTTCCAAACCGTGTTGTACATCGTCTTGTCATCGCCGGGGCATATCTCGTCACGTTTGACGTAAATCTGCATTCTCCCGCTTTCGTCCTGAATTTCACCGAAGGAAGCCGCACCCATAATACGGCGGCTCATAAGCCTTCCGGCTATGCACACTTCCTGAAAATTACCTTTCTGGGGGTCATACTCCGCTGCTATCCCGGCCGCGGAGGCATTCACCGGGTACTCTGCCGCCGGATATGCTTCGATTCCCAATTCTCTGAGCTTCGAGAGAGATTCCCTCCTGAGCAGCTCCTGTTCGCTTAATTCTGCCATCTTTGTAATCATATAATATCATCCCTCTCACGCATGTCTCTCAGGCGCAACTGAATGGATGAATTGCCTCTGTAGTAGTTCTCGACTATGACAAAGCACACATCGAATGGATTGCCTTCACGTATGTAGTCATAGTACTGGGCCATATTGAAACCGATTGCCGGTATCTGGTGATAGGGCTGCGATTCCTGTATGAGGTCGAGCTTCAGATGCACACCGCCGGCACCGACTTTTCTGCCGCCTCCGGCATCGTACACGTTCTCAGTCACGAATATGGGATTGCTGTTCCCGGGGCCGAAAGGCTGGAACTGCTTGAGAATACGGAAGAATTTTGGGGTAATCTGGGAGAAGTCGAGTCTTGCGTCAACCTCGATTATGGGCGTGAGCATCTCGCTGGTCACCTTGCCGGCTATGAATGAGTCCATTCGTGAGGCGAACTCTGCCAGATTCTCTTCCCTGAGCGTGAGTCCCGCCGCATACACGTGACCTCCGAAATTCTCCAACAGGTCGGCACAACTCTCGATGGCTTCGTAGAGATCGAAACCTGCCACGCTCCTTGCCGACCCGGTGATGAAGCCGTTGGATTTGGTCAGAACCACCGTAGGCTTATAGTAGGCCTCAACCAGACGGGATGCAACAATTCCCACAACCCCCTTGTTCCATCTGGGATTATAGACTATGGTCGCGTTTGCACTGGCAAGGCAATTGCCCGACTCAACCATCTCCAGAGCCTCCTGGGTGATTTCCCGGTCAATGCTCTTTCGGTCATTGTTGCTCTCGTTGATTTTCTCACCTATGAAGGTGGCCGTTTCCAAATCGGCAGCCTTGAGCAGCTCCACAGCGAGTCTCCCCGACTCCATACGTCCGGCCGCATTGATGCGCGGACCTATCTTGAAGACTATGTCATCTATGGTGACGTGGCCCTTCTCCAGATTGGAAAGGGTAATCATTGCCTGCAGACCGTTACAGGGATTCTCGTTGAGGCGCTTGAGCCCGAAATGAGCCAGAACGCGGTTCTCCCCGACCATAGTGACAAGATCGGAACTAATGCTCACAACCACCAGATCCAGAAGCGACACCAGTTCTTCGAATGGTATTCCGAATTTCTGGGAATAGGCCTGTACCAACTTGAAACCCACGCCACAACCGCTCAAGTCGTCGAAGGGATAGTTGCAATCCTCCCTCTTGGGGTCAAGTACGGCAACCGCTGCCGGAATAGAGTCTTCAGGAAGGTGGTGGTCACAGATTATCATATCTATGCCCTTGTCTGAAGCGTATTTCACCTTGTCAATGGCCTTGATGCCACAGTCGAGCGTGATTATCAGAGAGAAACCGTTGTCTGCGGCGAAATCTATCCCCTTGTAGGACACTCCGTATCCCTCATCGTAGCGATCCGGAATATAAAAATCAACATCGTCTGTGAAACGGCGGATGAACGAGAATACAAGAGCCACAGCAGTGGTACCGTCCACATCATAGTCCCCATATACCAAAATCTTCTCACCTCCACGTATAGCCTGGTTCAGACGGTCAACTGCCTTGTCCATATCCTTCATCAGGAAAGGGTCGTGAAGGTTATCCAGACTGGGGCGGAAGAATGCACGAGCTTGCTCGAAGGTCTCCACTTCGCGCATAACAAGAAGTTCGGCGAGGACTTTATCAATCCCCACTTCCGCACAGAGTCTCTCAACCTTTGCGGGATCCGCCTGCTTTTTCAGGAGCCATTTGCATTCTTTGGCCATAGCCTACAAAGGTATTCAATAATAATCGAATTTAGAAACTGTTTTGAAGCAATCGCTCTCATTTGTCATACTTAGTGAAGCATTTCAATTCAGTTTCTTAGTGAAGCGAAAAAAATAAG
>DCIN01000093.1:3766-5969 GCA_002315815.1 Bacteroidales bacterium UBA1725
GTAAGTTATTATTTGAGATTCACTACATCCGGATATCAGAACGGAAGGTCATCAGTAGGCGCTTCATCGGGATTGTACGCAGATGTGACAGGAGAAGAATCCTGACGCGCTGCCTGCTGGAATGAAGGCTGGAATGAGGATTGAGACCCGGACTGGGAGGCCTGGAACGGCTGGGATGACTGGGACGACTGGGACGAAGGCTGATACCCTGGCTGCTGATAATCGGAACGGGGGGCAGCGTCGTCGCGGCGGCCAAGAAGCTGGAGATTGTCTACAGTGACCTCCGTAGTATATCGCTTGGCACCGCTCTGATCGGTCCATGACCTCGTGCGCAGTCTGCCCTCTATATACAGTTGGGTACCCTTCTTCACAAATTTCTCCGCTATGTCGGCGGATTGTCTCCACGCAACGATGTTGTGCCATTCAGTATTCTCCCTGAGTTCTCCGCTGCGGTCTCTGTATCTTTCTGAGGTAGCGAGTGTAAATGTGGCGACCTTTGTCCCCTGGCCGTTCTGGCCGTTTCCGTCGAGGTAACGTACTTCCGGATCTTTGCCAACGTTACCGATAAGCATTACTTTGTTGAGTGACATATTCTTATATTAAATGATAGGAATGAATTGTTGGGGTGAATGATTTGAATGAATGATTTGAATGAATGATTGAGATGAATGATTGGGTAAAAAAACAATCAAGTTATTCTTTGAGATTCACTAAGTGTCCGGGGCAGTCGGAACACATCCGGGACAATCGGTTCTTCAAGGAAGACGGACATATTCAGGAAGACGGACATTTTACTGAATATCAAAGAAATTGGATACAAAAATGAGAATTATCATAAACGGAACCACCCATCTCACAAGGAAGAGGAAGGTGTCGAACACGGCACAGTTGAAACGCAACGTGCCAGAATTCGTGAATTCGTCCCTTACATCGGAACGTTTCATCTTCCAGCCCACGAAAAGGGCGACTGCAAGTGCCGTCAGGGTCATAAAGAAATTAGAGGCCAAAGTATCGCAGATACTGAAGATGTTGAGTCCCGCAATCTTCACTTCTCCAAGCACGCCGAAAGAAAGCGAGCAAAGCATTCCAAGCACCCAGGATCCAGCAAAAAACAGCAACGAAGCCTTGCGGCGTGACAGTTTCTTGTGGTCCACGAGATGCTCCACACAGACTTCGTACATAGAGATGGACGAAGTGAGCGCAGCTATGAGGATGGCAAGGAAGAACAACACGGTGATGACCCTGCTCAACACAGGCATCTGCATCCCCATTGTCGAGAAGATGTATGGAAGGGTCTCGAACACCAGCGCCGGGCCCGCCCCGGGTTCGATGCCGGCGGCGAACACTGCAGGCATCACAGCAAATCCGGCCACGATGGCGAACAGGGAGTCAAAAAGCGCAGTCCATCCTCCGGAGGATACTATGTTGTCCGATTTCTTCATAAAGGACGAATAGACTATCACGCAGCCTGCTCCAAGAGAAAGCGAGTAGAATGACTGTCCCAAGGCGTATGAGAATGTGGCGGGAGTGAGTTTGCTCCAATCGGGTCTCATCAGGTAATCCACTCCGGACTTTGCACCAGGAAGAGTCACGGAATATGCAGCTATCACCACAATGAGCAGTCCCAGAAGCGGAGTCGCGAACTTGGTGAATTTCTCTATCCCCTTTCGCACCCCTGCGGTCACAATGAGGGCGGACAGACCCAGGAAAGCGGTGAATGCCAATGCAGGTTCCCATACTGAGGAAGAGAATATGCTGAACATCCCCGTGGCAGTCTCTCTGGTGGGGGCTTCGAGTCCCACCGTGCAGGAGCGGAAGAAATAGTCAAGTGACCATCCACCAACCACGCTGTAATAGGAAATGATGATGAAAGCCGTGACCACGACCACTAGTCCCATAGACTTCCATCCGGTACCGGGGGCCAGAAGCGTCATCGCCCTGTAAGTGCTCTGCCCTGATCGTCTGCCGATAATGGACTCACAGAAAAAAATCGGCAGCGAGATAAACAGACAGCACACTATATAGGTGAGAATGAACACTGCGCCACCGTACTCCCCAACCATATAGGGGAAACGCCAGATATTGCCCAGACCTATCGCCGAACCGGCCATAGCCATAATGAACGCAAACCTGCTGCCGAAAGTTTCTCTCCGCTGACTCATTCCTGTCTCTTCCTCTTTTAGTAAATCTCAAAAAATAACTT
>DCIN01000093.1:6106-12869 GCA_002315815.1 Bacteroidales bacterium UBA1725
TTTTTTCGCTTCACTTAGTGAATCTTATAATATCTTATTGTTAAATATTCCTTCTATACTTGTTATTCCTCCTATTCTTATTATTCCTTCCATCCTCCATATACCTGGTGAGTCTCTATTCGCTTCACATAAACCTTGAACTCAAAGAAAAAACCGGTCTCCTCATCCCGGAGGGGTTCGGAGCTGGATTCGACCTTCCATACGGCAGGATCGATTTCCGGGAACCAGGCATCTGCCTCAGGTACCGATGTATGCACGTGGGTGATGAAAAGTCTGTCCATCAAAGGCAAGGCAGCTCTGTACACCGACGCTCCTCCCATAATGAAACATCTGGAAGCGTCCTCTTTCTCCGCCTCGACAAAGGCCTCATCGAAAGAATAGACACAACAGGCCTCCGGAATGGGATCACCCCCCTTGTTGAGCACTATGTTCTTTCTCCCTTTCAGGGGGTGGAATGGCAACGAGAAGTAAGTTGTGCGTCCCATAATCACAGGGCAGCCCGACGTCATCCTCTTGAAATACCTGAGATCCTCGCCTATGTGCCAGGGAAGGTCTCCCTTCACGCCAATCGCCTTGTCATCGGCAACAGCCACTATAAGACATTTTTCCATCTTTCATTTATCCATCATACAGCAACCGGAGCCTTGATAGCCGGCCACGGGTCATACCCCGTAAGCTCGAAATCTTCGTACCTGAAACCGTAAATACTGTCCACATCCGGATTGAGTTTCATCTTCGGAAGAGGTCTGGGCTCACGGGAGAGTTGTTCACGCACCTGGTCAAAATGATTCAGATAGATGTGAGTGTCGCCAGTGGTGTGTATGAACTCTCCGGGCTGCAGGCCACATACCTGAGCAACCATCATTGTAAGCAGCGCATAGGAGGCAATGTTGAACGGCACTCCTAGAAAGGTGTCGGCACTGCGCTGATACAACTGGCAACTCAATTTTCCCTTAGCTACATAGAACTGGAAGAAGCAGTGGCAGGGAGGCAGGGCCATCTTGTCCACATCGGCAGGATTCCAGGCACAGACTATCATCCGTCGGGATTCGGGGTTGTTCTTTATCGTATCTATGACCTGAGACAACTGGTCTATGGATCTGCCGTCGGGAGCCGACCAGCTGCGCCATTGTTTCCCGTACACAGGACCCAGTTCACCGTCGGCATCAGCCCACTCATCCCAGATTGACACATTATTGTCTTTCAGGTACTTGATATTCGTATCTCCGCTGATGAACCAGAGAAGCTCGTGGATTATCGACTTGAGATGCACCTTCTTGGTTGTGAGTAGCGGGAAACCCTCGGACAGATCGAAACGCATCTGGTGCCCGAATATGCCCTTTGTCCCGACTCCGGTGCGGTCTCCTCTGACCACACCATTGTCCATTATCTCACGCAGAAGGTCAAGGTACTGCTTCATCGTACAGAGAATGCAAATATTATCGCTTCCTTGAAAAGTTTTCCGGGCCTGAGGGTCACGGACGGATACTCCGGTTTGTTGGGACTGTCGGGGAAATGCTGGCATTCAAGGGCTACAGCGCTGTAGTCGTGATAGATACGGCCTTTCTTACCCTCTGGGCAGCCTTCGAGCCAATTGCCAGTATATACCTGAATGCCGGGTTGGGTGGTAGTGACCTTGAGCACACGGCCGGAAAGCTTGGAATACAGTTCGGCAGCCTCCTGAAGCTGGCCAGGTGTGTAACCGTCTATGCACCAGCAGGCATCATAGCCCTTGCCGTAGTTCAATGCCGGGAAGTCCTTGTGTATGTCACGTCCGAGAGTCTTGGAATTGTTGAAGTCCATAGGAGTGCCTGCGACTGGTTCAGGTTCACCGACGGGGATGAGGGTGGAATCGGTCGGAAGGTATTCGGAAGCATTGAGTTTGAGGTAATGGCGGAGGACAGAACCCTTGCCGTTGAGGTTGAAATAAGCGTGGTTTGTGAGATTGACCACAGTGGGACGGTCACACTTTGCCGTGAAAGTGAGTATCAGCTCGTCATTCTCCGTCCAGTCATAGCGTGCCATCACTTTCATATTGCCGGGATAGCCGCTCTCCCCGTCTGCCGAGACATATATGAACTCCACTCCTCCCTTGCTCTTGCGGGAGTCCCAAACCTTGTTCTGGAAACCTTCCGGGCCTCCGTGAAGATGGTTGGGTCCGTTGTTGACGGGAAGAGTGTACTCCACACCATCAAGCGAGAACTTGCCTGCGGCTATGCGGTTGGCGAAACGACCGGGGCATTTTCCGGCACAGGGACCGTCCCCGAAATAGCTCTCAGCCTTGCCGTAGCCTATGACCACATCGGCAAGTTTTCCGTTCCTGTCGGGTACGTTGATAGAGATGATTCCGGCACCAATGTTACTGAGAACCACCGAAGAACCCTTGGCGTTGGTAATGGTGTACCTGTAGATGGCCTTGCCGTCTGCAGCTTTGGCCCAGATTTTTCTTTTTACTGACATATCTTTTTATAATTTCATTGAATCGTTTCGAGAAAAGCAACCACTTTTTGAGTCACGGCATCCTTCATCATCACCTTCTTTTCCGAATCCAGAAGATAGAGCGAAGGAATGGCCCTCACATTGTACAGGGCGTTGTCCCTGATGATGAACTTGTAATCGTATCCTGAAAGCCAATCCTCAGGATAGTTTTTTTCATATTCCCTCCACTTGTCCAGTTCCCTGTCTATGTATATGTTCACAACGGCTACACGCCCCGATGAGATGAGCGAGGGAAGTCTGCGCATACCTCTGAGCGCGAGAATGATGTCGCGACAGGCAGTGCAACCGGGATTGCTGAAGAAAAGCACAGTGTAGTCCGCCTTTATACCGTGCAAGTTGTGCACCCGGCCGTTCTTGTCCTTGAAGCTGAAATCTGAGGCCTGCGTGCCGTACCTGTTCAGAGAACACATCTTCTCCTCGAAGCGGTACCCGGGCATAACGTCCTCACGGGTGAAACGGGATGAAATCATTCCGCGGAGGAAAGGAAGATACAGGTCCTCGTCCCGCAGTGGTGAATTGGGGTCATATAGATAACGGCAGACCATATCAGTCATCAGCAGGTATATGTGTGACGAAGTGTCGGCCGCCTGAGCCTTCTCTATGGAAGAGAACAAATTCGAGACCGCCTCCTGTCCCCTTTCTTTGGGAACAGAGGAGCAGAGACCGATGAAATTGGCCATCGCCTGCTCCAGACCGGCATTCCTCACTCCCAGCACAGCCGCTGAGTCGGTCACTCCCGTCCCTGCGAAGAACGGGTCCCACCAATGCTTGAGGGAATAATCTGTTCTGCTACCGGAATCCGCTATCACAGCCGGAATTTCCAGAGACGGAAACTCTCTGTATTCCACACCATTATCCTCCCCACTTCCTCCCGAACAGGAGACAATGAGTGCAACTGCTGAAAAAAGAGCTGCAAACTTCTTCATATCATTCCGTACTGAAAGGCATAAAGTTAATAAAAAATGTTAGATTTGTCCTCAAATGAAAATGAAACTCTTTTGCGCGGCAACGATGATGCTTGTCGGCGGGCTGGTGGCGAAGGCCCAGTTCATCTCCCTTGGAGGTGACCCGGGCAAGATAGAATGGAAGCAGGTCGAATCGGCCAACTACAGGATAATCTTCCCGGAAGGACTTGATTCTCTGGCCACGGTGTATGCCGTCAACCTCGAACAAGTCCGCGGTGCAGTGGGGGCGGGCACAGGCTTCCTTCCCAACTGCAATTACCGCAGCAAGATGCCTGTCATTCTGCATCCTTTCACCTCCAATGCCAACGGTATGGTGAGCTGGGCTCCCAGAAGAATGGATCTGTACACCACTCCGGACGCTTCCAGTCCCGAAGCAACAAGCTGGCCGATGCAGCTGGCCATACACGAATCCCGGCACGTCAGCCAGATGCAACTCGGATCGAGTCCCACTTTCAGATGGCTCAAATATCCTTTCGGAGAACTTGTGGACGGAGCTTTGGCTGCAATATACGGAGGTCCGGTGTTTCTGGAGGGCGATGCCGTGCTGGCAGAAACAGCCCTGACCGATGCCGGAAGAGGGCGGAGTGCCGACTTCCTTGAATATTACAGGGTGTCTCATACCAAAAGGGACTGGTGGCAGTGGCTTTACGGTTCCCAGAATTTCTATGTGCCCAATCACTATGCCCTGGGCTACCTCACTCTTGCCGGAGCCTCGAGCCTGTACGGATTTGACGTTACGGGGAATTTCTACAAGAGGATACGCGACCACCACGGAGTGAGCATACTTAACCTTCCCAAAACTATCAGCGCCGCTTCAGGCAAAGGTTTCCGCAAATCTTTCGACGAGATTATGGAGCAGTTTCAAGACAGATGGGAGCTCAACAGGGACGACAGGTTCCCCTTCATCCAGTCCGACCCCATCACACACAACTCTCCAAAATATGTAAAATACGGGCCTCTGGCCGCTCTTGACGGAAAAATATATTCTGTCAAGAGCGGTTTGGAAACTCCTACATCCCTTGTTTGCATCGACGGCAACGGCAGGGAAACCCGCATTGCTTCTTTCCGCAGCGACGTAACCAAACTTGATGCGGATTCATCCACCGGAAGAATCTACTGGGCCGAGCACAGAAATGACCTGCGCTGGGAACTGCGTTCATATTCGGATATTCTCTTCCTTGACAGCGACGGATACATCCGCAGTTTGACTCACAAGAAGCGTCTTTACAATCCGGCCGTCTCTTCCGTGGGGCTTATCGCCGCCACTGAGTATGCCACCGACGGCAGAAGTGCCGCCGTAATCCTCAACTCCTCCGGAGAGGAGGTGCGCAGATACTGCCTTCCTGACGGATACCAGCTTCTGGAGACTGTCTGGAACTCCGGGGAACTTTATGGCAGCGTGCTTTCCGACAAGGGAATAGGTATCTATTCAATCCCCGCTTTGGATGCACTGCTCCCGGCCCAGAAATCCAAAATAAGCGGGCTGAGAGAGGGTGGTCAGGACAACATACTCTTTTCTTCCGACCTGAACGGTGTGACGGAACTCTACAGTATTGGTATCCGGGACAGGGAAATCACGAGCGTCACGTCCACACCCGATGGGGCTCACGATTTCTTCCTCGCCGACGGAATGCTCTACTACACTATGCCGAGTGAAGGTGGTACGAACATTTTCAACACGCCCGAGGACAAGCTGCGCCCCCTGAAAGCAGATTTCGCCGACAGATACATAGACGCCACGGCCGCTTATCTTTCATCAGTGGAAAAAGGTGAGACAGACCCGTCTCCGGTCGCAATCGGCAGGAGTGAAGCATACTCCAAATGGCATCATCTGATCAACTTCCATTCCTGGATGCCATTCTATGTCGATTATGACGACATATCGAGCCTCAGTTCAGAGGATATCTTCCAGAAAGTCGGGCTGGGTGCCACCGGATTCTTCCATAATGAACTGGGGACGGCCAGCGGAAGCGTAGCTTGGCACGCCTGGGACGTGACCGGCGGATGGAGACAGTCCGGAATCGCAAAATTCAAATACACAGGGCTATATCCTGTATTGGAGGCCAGAGTTGAAGTCAACGGTTCGGACAAGGTCCATTATTCGATAAAGACATTGGAGAATGGAATAAGTATGAGGGGGCAAAAAACCGGCAAGCCCGGTCTGGAACTGGGTCTCAAGGCGTATGTTCCTCTGGACTTCTCCTTCGGAGGATGGAGTGTGGGAGTCATCCCGCAGCTTTCATTCAACCTGTCCAACAGCAGTTTCGGGAAATACGCTGTGGACAAGTCTTTTATCTCCTACGCTCCTATGAGTCTGCTCAGGACTTCGGTGAGAGCCTATTCGATGATGAGAATTCCATCCTCCTGCATATATCCCAGATGGGGCGTAGGAGTGGAGACCGGCTACGGAGCCAGACCCGGGTTGAGCACCAGATTCTGTTCTACGGCATACGCCTATGTCTATGGCTATGTACCCGGAATCCTTCCCACACACGGAGCGAAGATCGGTATGCTCGGAGCGTTCAGGGCAAGCAACGGAACGTTCTCTCAAGAGATTGTCCGGACTGCCCCGAGAGGATTCAACTCCTCGGCGTCAGCATATCCCGGAAGGTATCCCTCCCGCGCCAAGTTCAGCCTTGACTATGCATTCCCCTTCGCCCCGCTGGACTGGTCCGGAATGAGTCCGATTGCATACCTGCGCAATTTTGAGTGCACTGCACACGCCGACTTCACGGTATTCGGCAACCAATCCTATACAGGAAATCTGATCAGCGTTGGAGCGGATGTCTGTGCCCGTCTCGGAAACCTGCTGTGGATTCCTTATGCCACAAGGATAGGAGTATCGTACAACTGGAACGGAGGCAAGGATTTCGAGGCGGCCAGCCAGAGCTCAGGCACAGGCAGAAACAACGTCAGCCTGTTTTTAAGTATAGATTTCTGACGGCATATCATCCTTGATGCGGATTTCCTTCCATTTCCCGACTTTGACAGCTTAAAATCGCAATCTTTGCAACTAGCTAGAAATCAGCATTTTTACAAATAGCTCCCGGTGATGCGGGTGACGCAAGAACGGAGATGCATATCTTCAAGGCTTGTTTGTGTGCAAGAAGAGAAGAAACGTAGCGGCTCTGTGAGAATTAAGTAAATCTCAAAAAATAACTTGGTAATCTTGATTTCGTCTTATTGGTCCATATTTCACTCTTCATCGGTCACATAGCCCGCTATGCTCCCTCTTAAGAGCAAAATCTGTCCTCAATAATACTCGTCAATCTTTACCAACTTATTTTTTTCTCTTTACT
>DCIN01000083.1:0-5167 GCA_002315815.1 Bacteroidales bacterium UBA1725
TGAAATCCGCTATCACTCTCGACAATGGGATTCCTTCTATATTCTTGGAATACACCAACAGCATCAGTGCAAAGCGGCCGCTCTCTCTTGACTTGATGTACAGCGAATCATAATGCAACTTGAACTTCGACACACGGCACATAGTGCAATCCGTCGAGTCCACATAGATTATCATTTTCGGGACAGTCCTCAGGGAGTCATCCATAGGCTTCACCTCCCCGTCAAGGGCCACGCTCAACTCCTGCGGAAGAACTATCCTGCTATCTATAATCCTTTGGATATCTCTACGCAAACGAATCCTCTCACAACTTGACAGCACAGGCACCGCCAAAATAAACACCAGAATCATTAGCAGCAACGTCGGCAGCAGAACTGGCGATATTCTAATTCGGCTCATATCAGTTTTGTGACCCATAAAAGCATTGAAGCTCATAAGTGTATTGAACTCATAGACTTGGATTAATTCTCCGGGCACTTCGTTTACGGAGAATTGCAACTATCGGCGAAGATAAAAAAAAAAAGAAATCTCCAAATTATTCTCAATAAAATGAACAATCTGTAGTAAATGACTGTGCTGTCATGTGCAAAACAGGCCTTTTTGTACGCGAGACGATCGAAATGTGTGCTGTCACGTGCAAAAACGCCACTTTGGTATGTGAGAACTACGGAGTGTACCAACTCAAAGAGTCAGTCAACTCAAAGAGTCAGCAACCACAACGAAATTCCAGTCAGACCCCGAGGAGATTGAAGAGATTGAGCAGCCTGAGAGGAAGGCCCGTCGATGGATGGACGAATACACCTCGCAGATGTCATTTGATTTCGACGAGAGCGAAAAGACCCTTAGGACTGCGGTTGGTACCGCAGGAGACCCTGTGCGGTACGGAAGGTCCTTTGGACTACGTTTGGTACCGCAGGAGACCCTGTGCGGTACGGAACTCTTGAAACCGTGACAAGAAGAGTGTTGAACGGCTCAATTGCCACAGGAGATCGTGTATTTCCGAAAGAGAATGCAGTTCAAATTACAAAATCCGCCTCGTAAACCGCATTTTTTTCATCATAATTCACGTAGTACAGTTTTCTGTCCTTCCAATCTATTGCAAAGAATTTTGCGGTATTACGAGGGATAAAAAAACGCTTGAGTACATTCCCGTTCCAATCCCAGACCTGTATCTCTGAATTATCGGCATTACGATGCAGAACAGGAATATACTTGTCCGTGACTGAAGACATACATACATAACACATCCTGGAAAATTCATTCGCGGCAGATGCCGTGCAGCCAAAATCGGTCAGAACCTCCTTGATGACATTCCCGGAAATATCCATTATCTTCATTCTGTCATAATGTGCATAGAATGCAGCAATGTACTTACCATCCGGTTTCGCTGCAAATACCTTCGCATACAAGAAAAAAGGATCCGTTTTTTCGTATTTCCCGAAATCAGGCATTTTTGAGATATATTTATCCACTTTGCCTGCATTTGTGTACTTCACGAACTCGTGTCCGCTCGAAGAAGAGGCCATATCTATGAAACCGTTCTTGATTACTGAAAGACCATTAGTTACAAAACCAGATGTAGCGGAATCCTTCGAGTCAACAACAATCTTCTTCCCCTCCAGATGGCATCGCTTAAGTCCAGAATTATCATTGATGAGAAAACCGTTCGCAAGAGGCCTGACACTGTAGAAATCAACACTCAAGAAATCCATCGGACCACGACCTTCATTTCCTGCGAGGAACGACTCACCAGTTAGAGGAAGAGTAACGACTTTATAAGGCTTCTCAGAATTGATGGTAGGCATAATCAATGAATTGCCACACACTACCATAGCCATTGGAGAAGAAAGGTCATCATTCGGATACAGACTAGTACACCGTGGTTCTAGGGTTACAGTTTCAACGGCTGAACTGTCAACACCTTCCTCAACAATACAGGAAAGCGGAAGGAAGCAAAAGAATAGAACAAATACAGAATGATATAACTTCATAAAAAGAATTACTTTTTTACAACACAGAAGCCCATAGCAGTTGCGTCTAAGACGTAAACAACTTTACATTCTTTACAATTATATATTTTGTAACACAAGCCAGTCTGATCACCTGGAATTTCTGTATACCACAGATAGCAATCAACAATGCCACTATCCTCTTCCCACGTAAGCGCATCTATGTTCTCGGAGATGAATGATTCGAATCGACTTGTCATTTTGAATGTTGTAAAGATTGCAACTCCAATAAGCAGCACAGCTACGCACAAGATAATGATTTTCTTCATAACAATTATAAAATTAAGGGTTAAACAGTTTCAATTTATCTTCTTTCAATTTGTCTTCAAATATCTCCCTAATCCTGCCATTCAGGGCCGGGTCACCTATAAGGACCGGCTTCCCTTCACCGTCCACGAACAGAGAATGAAGACGGAGGTTAGAGGCCGGAACAGAAGGATTGTCTTCCAGAAAGCTGTTGCGCTCATCCACATAGACCGGTATTCCGAACTCGAAGTCCGATATGACTCTTGCAATCGGCATCCCCTCGACTTCGTCCGAACGGATCAGAAGCACAAGTTCGAAAGCTCCTGTCTCCTTCGACCGAGCTTACAACGGGCCGTAGTATGCCTCGAACTTGGATATCCGGCAGAGGAAGTACTATCCTGCTCTCCATAATACTCCGGACTTCCCTGCGCAGACGAACACTGTCACAGCCCGTGGACAGAAGTACTGTCAGAAGCAACAGGAGAAGGACCAATAGGGACTGCAAGGGCAGGACCAATCGTGGAAGAATATAGCGGAATGCTTGTGCGGTAGTATTCATCAACAGCTGTAATCGGTTTCTGAAATCTGTTCAACGGCCACAAGGCCGTGGAGCATCTAAGCGCAAACATATAAAAAAAAAGGAAATCTCCAAATTTTTCGCCTGATTTGTTTCCCGAAATAGTTCGTTAAACAAATTATGTTGACAAAGGTGACAAAGCTATGGATTATGCAAAGAATAAAAAGGAAGAATCAAAAAAGCTTGGGGCCGTAGCCGGAAACTGCTGTCCGGTATTCCGAACAGCAGTATCTTCTCATCTACGTCACACAGATTATGCACCCTCCTGCATCGGTACGGCATTGTTTATCAATCAATATCCGCAGGCAGGTCGTATTGATAGATTATGGCATCACCGATGTCAAGGTCTTCAAAATATGTAAAAAGCCGTTTTCCGCTCTTATCTACGATATAACTGCAAAAAGGATGATCCAGACATAAGGTATATAGCCTTTCTCCCTCCCACGAGAACACTTCGATCCGATCATTACAATATGGAGGATATCCCTTGAAGTTATCGGGCACAAACTTGCCGTTAACCATCTTTGCCATACGGGGAGAAAGATATATCGCCTTATCAGAAGCAGAAGCCGTTATACCTAACGGTGATTTTGAATCTCGAACGAAGGTTAAACCGTCATTGGATGCAGAATATTTCGGAAACTCATCATACAGATATCGGATTTTTCCATCATTGGAATTGATAATCAAAGCCAGATGCCCCTCTCCACAAACATAAAGAATGGCACTGCCGTTTACGTGTACCTCTGAATTTGAAAAGTAAACCAATTTCTTTATTCGGGGATTCGAATCAAATCCGTCATCAGGTATATAATCATACTGCTTGGAAGTATGCTCCTTGTTATTAAGAATGCAGATTACTTTTTCTGAATCCATCAAACCGCCTGCAAAGACATAGCTGTCACTGTCCAGAAAATCAAAAGATCTACAGTACACACCTTTAATATATGGTGTGCTTTCAATCTTCCAGGATAAGTTGTCATTGATGCCATCCAAAGGAATCTTTATTATTTTGTCTATTCCGGTTGAAGGGGATGACAAAACATGAATGGTATCATCGTAAACATTATACGCGGAAGAATTCCTTAATACCTCGCTCTTGGCACGGCCATAATTCAGGAAATACTCGCTTTCTTCAGCTTTCAGCTCGGATTCACGAATAGGGATAGATACCAAACTATATGAAGAATAAACGGTTGAGGCAAGCAGACATTCATCATCTGCATAAATCAATTGAAAAATAGAACAAGAATCTACATTCGTCACATTAATTGCAGAAAGTGACAACTCTTCAACTGTTGCCACCGTTGATTCGCAAGAAATCAACAGCGGCAAGAGCGTAATAAGTAGACCTTTATGATTCATTTTTTCACTGGTGAAGTGCTAGTGTTAAACATATGATCAAGCGTAATACAACCTGTTCCGCCATCTGCATATATTACTTCAAATGTACACCTAGAGATCGATAGCGGTGCACAAGGAATTTTGATACCACCATCGCTTTCCGGGTCAGCCAATGCCTCTGCATTTTCAATAATAAACAAGTCTTCTGATGAGCGGGTCACTTTGACGGCGGTGAAAACGGCGGCTGAAGCGAACAACGCTGCGGCACTCAAGATAATGATTTTTTTCATAACAATTATAAAATTAAGGGTTAAACAGTTTCAATTTGTTTTCAAATATCTCCCTAATCCTGCCGTTCAGGGCCGGGTCACCTATAAGGATCGGCTTCCCTTCGCCGTCCACAAACAGAGAATGAAGTCTGGAGTCTGATGGCGGTATTGTAGGATTGTCTTTCAGGAAACTGTTGCGCTCATCCACATAGACAGGTATTCCGAACTCGAAGTCCGATATGACTCTTGCAATCGGCATCCCCTCGACTTCGCCCGAACGGATCAGAAGCACAAGTTCGAAAGCTCCTGTCTCCTTCGACCGAGCGTACAGCGAGCCGTAGTATGCCTCGAACTTGGATATCCGGCACATCGTGCATTCAGTGGAGTCCACATAGACTATCATCTTCGGCTTGCTTCTGACAGAATCCGGCATTGGATACACCTCCCCGCCGAACGCAACGCTCACATAATGAGGCAACACTATCCTGCTCTCCATTATCCTTTGAATGTCCCTGCGCAGACGAACACTGTCACATCCCGTGGACAGAAGTACTGTCAGAAGCAGCAGGAGAAGGACCAATAGGGACTGCAAGGGCAGGACCAATCGGGGAAGAATATGGCGGAATGCTTGTGCGGTAGTATTCATCAACAGCTGTAATCGGTTTCTGAAATCTGTTCAACGGCCACAAGGCCGAGGAGCATCTAAGTAAATCTCAAAAAATAA
>DCIN01000083.1:5282-15943 GCA_002315815.1 Bacteroidales bacterium UBA1725
TTCAGAGCAAAATCTGTCCTCAATAATACTCGTCAATTTTTACCAACTTATTTTTTTCTCTTTACTAAGCGCAAACATAAAAAAAAAAGGAAATCTCCAAATTATTCTCAGTGAAACGAACAATATGTAGAAAGTGAATGTACACCCTCACGAGCCCGGACACCGGACAGAAGCTAGATGTCTGCCGGAGACAAGCTCTACAATGTGTAAAAAAATGTAACGAAGTGGTATGAAGTGGAAGAAATATTGCTATCTTTGCATTTGCGTATAAGAAAAATGGTCTCTTTCATCGGAACATATACCGCCAAGGTGGACGACAAGGGAAGACTGGTCTTCCCGTCGGCCTTCAAGGAGGTGGTGTCCGGAGAGGGCGATATGAGGTTCGTCATCAGAAAAAGCCGGTACGAAGCCTGCATCGAGATGTGGTCCTACCCCGAGTGGGATCGCGAATCAGCCAAGGTTCGTGAAAGGCTCGATTTCTCCGACCCTAAACACAGGCAGTTCTGGAGGCATTATATGCTCGACTGCCACGTTGTTGAACCTGATCCCAAGGTTGGCCGCATATCAATACCCCATAATTATCTTGACGCAATTAATGCTGAAAAGGAAGTGGTTTTCTTCGGTAGCAGCTTCAAGATAGAGATATGGGCCAAGGACAAGTTCGAAAGCTCAGACATATCAGACGAAGAATATCTGGCGATAGCAGGAAGCCTCTCCCGCAGATGATGCGAGACGATGAACGTGTATCACAAACCTGTTCTGCTCAGGCAGAGTGTGGACGCCCTGATCATTGATCCGGACGGCTTCTATGCCGATGCCACCTTCGGAGGCGGGGGCCATAGTCGGGAAATTCTCGGCAGGCTCTCCCCGAAGGGTCATCTTATGGCTTTCGACAGGGATGCCGACGCTCTCGCAAACGCCCCAGAGGATGAGAGATTCATCCTCATCCACAACAATTTCAGATTCATTCACAACTACACCCTTCTGAATGCCGGAAACGGCCTTGACGGAATTCTGGCAGACTTGGGCGTAAGTTCACATCAGTTCGACACAGCGGAACGCGGTTTCTCTTTCAGATACGGTGCTCCACTTGATATGCGGATGAACGTGCAGGGCGGCAAGACCGCTGCCGACGTTGTCAATTCTTATACGCAAGAGGAATTGGAAAAGGTGTTACGACTCTTCGGAGAAGTGGAAAATGCAGGACGTCTGGCCAGGCTCATCGTTGCTGCCAGAACTGTAGCACCCATTCTCACAACTGACGACCTCGACAACGCCATAGCGGCAGCCCTGCCAACGTTCGCGGCTCACAAGTATCTGGCCAAGGTTTACCAGGCCCTCAGGATAGAGGTGAACGAAGAGATGCGCTCTCTGGAGAAATTCCTCTCCGGTGCTGCGGCATCACTGAAAAGCGGAGGGAGGCTCGTCGTGATAACCTACCATTCGCTTGAAGACCGAATGGTGAAGAATTTTTTGAAATACGGCAATATAAGCGGAGAGGAGCAGAAGGATATCTTCGGCAGAAGCACAGCCCCGTTCAGAGCGATAAACCGCAAGCCCATTCTTCCGGAGGAGGAGGAAATTGCCGCGAATACACGTGCACGAAGTGCCAAACTCAGGATTGCTGAAATGCGATGAAGAAGATGCGGTGGAACATATCGGATATAGTGAGTCTCCTCAAGAACAGTCTCAAGGCCATTCTGAAGGGAGAGTTCCTGTTGCGTCTGAATGCAGGACGATATTTCATCCACATCGTATACACATTCTTTCTCTTCGGGCTGGTGATATGGACAAGTCTGATGATAGAGACAACATTGGCCCGCGTGGAGGCCAACAGAGTCAAGTTGCAGGAACTGCAGATAGCCAACGTGCAGAAAACCTACGCTGTGGCCAGTTTAGGAAGACGCACTGAGGTTGCGAAAAACCTCATTCGTTTGGGTTCAGACATTCAGGAGCCTGACAAACCGGCATATCTTACTGACGAACGATAATGATGATAATGAACACGGGAGATGGAGAATGAGCGGAACATAAAGAATGTCGGGCGCGACCGCATAGTTGAGCGCGACCGCATAGGAATTGTCCTGTATGTGGTCTATCTGCTCACGCTGTTTGTCGCCGTAGCTGTCATCGTCAAAGTGGTGTTCATCCAGAAATATTATGAGCCCGAACCTGAGATAGTCCGGAAGCTGACACCGGAAAACACCAGAGTACCTGTCTATCCGGAACGGGGTCGGATCATCGATTGTCAGGGACGGATACTCGCCATTTCCTGTCCGATTTATCAATTCGGTATGGATTGCACAGTGCTGAAGGATTCGAACGATGCTCAGGAGGAGAAAATCTGGCTCGACAAGGCAAAGGATTTCTCCGCAGGACTGGCTGAGATTTTTCAGGACAAAAGTTCCGACGATTATTACAAGGCTATCACCGAAGCCCGCAGAAAGGGCAAGGAATACATCAAGATAGGTTATCCTGTAGAATACGGCACATACAGGAAGATTCTGAGTCTTCCACTTGCACGCGAAGGACGCTTCTCCTCCGGCGTATATGCCGACCGTAAAAGCACCCGCAGATATCCATACGGAAAACTTGCCCGCAGAACCATAGGCTTCGTGCGCGACAACGAATCCTTGCTTTCCAACACTCACATTGGAATCGAAGGAAAATTCGATTACCTCCTTCACGGAGAAGAAGGCGAGGAATGGATACGCAAGACCGATTACGGAAAAGTGAGGAACAATGACAGTACGTACAGGAAAGCAGTGGATGGGAAGGACATAGTCACAACCCTCAATATAGATTATCAGGAAATCGCAGACCAGGCTTTGAGGTCCGGCATCGAAGGTCAGGATGATCTGGAGGGCGGATGCCTCGTACTGATGGAAGTGAAATCAGGCGCGATACGGGCTATGGTGAACCTGCTGAGAGACCCCGACACCGGTCTTTTCGAGGAGAGCAAGAATCTGGCGGTGGGCCGCAAGGCCGAACCGGGCTCGGTGTTCAAGACTGTCACTCTGATGTCGGTGCTCTCCGATGGATACGTCAGGACCCTCGAACAGACCATACCCACCAACGGCGGCGTGGTGGCCGGTACAAAGTTGGCCAGAGACCAACATATCGTGGATTTTGAACGCAGCAGACACACCAAGGAAATTTCGGTGCTTGACGGGTTCAAAATGTCATCCAACTATGTATTTGCCAGTCTGGCCATTAACAGTTACGCCAAGAAACCGGAGAAATTCATCCAGAACATATATTCATACAAGTTGGGAGAAGTATTCGACTTCGACCTTGTCGGACTTGCATCCCCCAAAGTCCCCACACCCCACGACGATGACTTTCACTGGTCAGACACAAGTCTTGGGAGCATAGGTTACGGTTACACTACTGAAGAGACTCCGCTCCACATCATCACCTTCTACAACGCAATCGCCAACAAGGGCAGGATGATGAAGCCATATCTGGTAAACGGACCATCGGTGCTCAGTTCATCCATCTGCTCAAAAGCAGTGGCAGACACACTTGTCCGAGCACTCAAAGCCGTAACCGAGGACGGAACCGCCAAAAGGCTCAAGAACGCGAAATGCAGTGTGGCGGGAAAAACCGGAACATCGTTCGGAACATTCAAAAACGGATCATATCAGGACGAAAATGGCAACAGACTGTACCAGGGTACTTTCGTAGGCTTTTTTCCAGCCGAAAACCCTGTGTTCAGCATAATCTGTATGATTTATTCCAATCCCACGAAGAAGAGTTTCCAGGGAGGAGGAATTCCTGCCATTGCAGTCAAGGAAGTGATTGACAGAATCTGCTGCATCGACCCTCACTGGAGGACCGAATACAAAGTTGAAGCAGCAGAATAAACAGAAAATCAGAAGAAACTGATTAAGCAGAATAACAGATAGAGTAGAAAGATAATACTCAAAATGAAAGAACTGAAAACATATCCGGCCATCACTGCCGACTCAAGAAAAGTCACTCCCGGCTGCCTGTTCGTAGCCGTGAAGGGCAGGGACGATGACGGAAACCGTTATGCGGAAGCGGCTTTGGCTGCCGGGGCGGCAGACGTGGCCAGCACAGACAGGCACGGACTCGCGATGATGGCAGACGAATACTACGGACATCCATCCGGAGAGCTCAAACTTGTCGGCATCACCGGCACCAATGGCAAGACCACTACGGTGACACTGCTCTACAATCTGTTCCGTAGTATGGGATTTGAGTGCGGTCTGATTTCCACCATTGCGAACTATGTCGGTAGCCGCAGAACCGAAACCGTGAACACAACCCCGGATCCCATCACCATCAACGCCCTCCTGCGGGAGATGGTGGATACAGGCTGCGAATACTGCTTTATGGAGGTGAGTTCCATAGGAGTGGAGCAGGAAAGAGTGGCGGGACTTGAATTCGCTGTGGGAATATTCTCAAATCTCACCCACGACCATTTGGATTACCACGGTACTTTTGCCGAATATCTCAGATGCAAGAAACTGTTTTTCGACAATTTGCCGGCCAGTGCCTGCGCCATCATCAACACCGATGACCGCAACGGCGCGATAATGGTTCAGAACACTGCTGCGCGTGTTGTCAGTTATTCCTGTCGCGGTGCAGCAGACCACAACTGCCGGATTATGGAGGAGACATTCGAGGGAATGTTGTTGAAACTGGACGGAACCGAAGTCTGGACCAGACTCACAGGAGCACACAACGCATACAATATCACTGCCATATACACCACAGCCCTGGAACTGGGAGCAGACCGTGAGGAAACGCTTACGGCACTCTCTGAGCTGGAGTCGGCACCCGGAAGGCTTGAAATTCTTCGCGGTCCGCGGGGGTTGAACGTGATAATCGACTACGCCCACACTCCGGATGCTCTGGAGAACGTACTGAAAACTCTCAGGGACGTGGCACCGGAGCGCGAACTATGGTGCTTGTTCGGTTGCGGTGGAGCCAGAGACAAAACAAAGCGTCCGGAGATGGCGGCCATAGCCGAGAAACTCTCCGACCGCATCATAGTGACCTCTGACAATTCGCGCACAGAACGCACCGAAGACATTATGGAGGACATACGGGCAGGATTCTCTACCAGAGGACTCGCCAAAGCGTTGTTCATCGCGGACCGCAGGGAAGCAATACGCACTGCTGTAATGCTGGCCGGAAAAAACACTACCATACTGCTCGCCGGCAAAGGGCACGAGACATATCAGATCATTGGCAAGGAAAAGAGCCATTTCGACGAGAGGGAGGTGACCGCAGAGGCTTTCAGACTTGAGACCGGGTCTGCACAAGAATAGGAGCTGAATGAGACTGAGAAGAATTGTAATGAACTGAACAGTACAGTACAGAACAGAACTGAATAGAACAGAATAGAACAGAACTGAATAGAACAGTACAGAACAGAACCGAACTGAATAGAACAGGACAAAATGATTCAATTGATTATTAGATGGCTTGCATCCCTCGGAGTTGACATTCCGGGGATGAGGCTGATGAGCTACATATCTTTCAAAGCTGCACTGGCTGCAGTGCTCGGCATATTATTCTCTCTGATTTTCGGAAAGCGCATCATTGCCCGGCTCAGGGCCGCACAGATTGGAGAGACCATACGTGACCTCGGACTTCAGGGTCAGATGGAGAAGAAAGGCACTCCAACGATGGGCGGAATAATCATCATTCTGTCGCTGCTTCTCTCAGCGCTGCTGGTCTGCGACCTCACCAACACATACGTGCAACTGCTGGTTCTGACCACGGTATGGTGTGGCGGACTCGGCTTCGCCGATGACAGCATCAAGGTATTCAGACACGATAAAGAGGGATTGAGCGAAAAGAAGAAACTATTGGGACAGTTCATCCTCGGGCTTTTCATCGCCTTGATGATGTGCTTCAGCCCCACCATACAAACGGACAGCATAGTCACCACAATACCATTCGTGAAAGCCCACGAGTTCGACTATTTCTGGCTCTCCCCTTTCAAAGGACAGCTCGGAGTTTTATGCACCTGGGGTCTGTATATGCTGATGATAATCTTCGTCATTCTGGCCTGTTCCAATGGTGCCAACCTTACCGATGGAATGGACGGTCTCTCGACAGGAGTATCAATTCCTGTAGGGGTCGTGACGGGAGTGATGGCCTGGCTAAGCGGTGATGTACTCAATTCTGATTATCTGAACACTATGTACATACCAGGTGCCGGCGAAGTTGCCGTGTATATGGCGGCATTCACCGGAGCTCTTCTGGGATTCCTGTGGTTCAACACTTACCCGGCCCAGGTGTTTATGGGAGACACAGGCAGTCTGATGATAGGTGGAGTGATAGGAGTGAGTGCCGTTCTCATACGAAAAGAGCTGCTGCTCCCCCTGCTTTGCGGAATATTTCTGATCGAAAGCCTCTCCGTACTGCTTCAGCGCGGCTGGTTCAAATATACCAAAAAACAGTACGGCGAGGGCCGGAGAATTTTCCTTATGGCGCCACTGCACCATCATTTCCAGAAGAAAGGGATACCGGAACCCCGAATAGTCACACGTTTCATAATAGTGAGCATATTGCTGGGAATGGGAACTCTGGCTGTTATGAAGATTCGATAAAACAACTATCAACTGTTACGCAGATTCGACAAGACAATAAAAGATTACAGATATGTCCAGAATTGTTGTATTGGGAGGAGCTGAAAGCGGTGTGGGTGCCGCAGTACTCGCCAAAGTCAAAGGATTCGATGTGTTCCTGTCCGACAACGGGAAGATAAAGGACGAGCATCTCCGCACTCTGGAAAAATGGGGTATTCCTTTCGAACAGGGGGGACACACTGAGTCTCTGATACTCAATGCCGATGAGGTGGTCAAAAGCCCGGGTATCCCAGCCAATGCGCCTGTGGTCAGAGCTCTTGTGGAGAAGGGTGTGCACATAGTATCCGAAATTGAGTTCGCATCACGCTACGACAGTGCCAAGAAGATATGCATCACCGGTTCCAACGGAAAGACAACCACCACTTCGCTGATATGGTATCTGCTCAAGGAGGCCGGATTGGACGCAGGTTTGGGAGGCAACATAGGCAAGTCCTACGCCTTCCAGGTAGCCACAGAGCATCACGACTATTATGTATTGGAAATCAGCAGCTTCCAATTGGATGACTGCTACGATTTCCGCCCGGATATAGCGATAATCACCAATATCACACCCGACCATCTGGACAGGTATGACTACAATATGGAGAACTATGTCAGAGCGAAGTTCAAGATTACCCGCAACCTACGCCCGGAAGACTGCTTCATCTTCGATTCTGACGACACCATCACAATAGAGCATCTCAACAAAATAATACTTACGGCCAGGATGCTCCCGTTCTCACAGCGGGAGAAACTGAGTCAGGGTGCATTCATCAAGGACGACAAGATAGTACTCCGCTACGAAGACAAAGAGACGGACATATATCTGAGTGAACTTGCTCTGGGAGGCAGGCACAACATCTATAATTCTATGGCAGCGGCTCTGGCGGCCAAGGCCACGGGTATATCAGACAGCGTTATACGTAATTCGCTCAAGAGCTTCGAACCGATAGAACATCGTCTGGAACCGGTACTGAGCGTGGGAGGAGTACTGTATATCAATGATTCCAAGGCCACAAATGTAGATTCGGCCTGGTATGCTCTCGAGTGCCAGACCCGCCCGGTTGTTTGGATAGTGGGAGGCAAGGACAAGGGGAACGACTACAGCGCGCTTAACGATGTTGTGAGAGACAAGGTAAAGGCCATAGTCTGTCTGGGGTTGGATAACACCAAGATACACGCCGCATTCGAGGATATGGTGGGCAGTGACAGAATCTGCGATTGCAATTCGGCTGAGGCTGCCGTTAAGGCTGCGGCATCATTCGCCGTGGACGGTGATGTGGTGCTGCTCAGCCCGTGCTGCGCCAGCTTCGACCTTTTCAAGAGCTATGAGGACAGGGGCAAGCAGTTCAAGGAGGCAGTCAGACAACTGTAGCATCCGGAAAGTGAACCAGTTGTCAAGAGCTGAACAGAAGGGAAACATAACGTAACGGTATGGAAAGGAAAAAGAACAGGACGATATGGAATTTTGTGGACTGCCTCGAAGGTGACAAGGTGGTGTGGATTATCGTGCTTCTGCTATTCCTCATTTCCATAGTCTGTATGTTCTCTTCCACGTCCAGCCTTCTGGAAGACGGATTGACCAGAGTGGATTTGGCCAAGAGGCAATTCCGTATGGTTCTCGTCGGACTGGGATTCGTAATCTTATTGTACAACATTAAAAATATCAAGTTCTTCAGATGGTTATCCAAATGGGGGTTCGTTGTTTCGTTTTTCCTTCTGGTACTGCTTCTCTCCAAAATTGACACATCTTTCGTCAAGTCTGTGGAATACAACGGAGCAAGGCGCATATTGGAGATAAAGGGGCAGCAGTTTCACGTATTCGAGGCGGTCAAGATTATGATGGTTATGTACCTTTCCTGGGCTATGGATGCCCTTAAGAAAGGCGAACTCCCCGGCAATTTCAAAACAATATGGAAGAAGTTGCTCTTCATTTACCTCCCGTTCGTCACCGTTTTCCTGATGATAATCCCGGGAAGCAATTCATCTGCCATATTCATCGCCTTGGTAATGGTGTCCGTGATACTCCTCGGAGGAATAGACTGGAAGGACATCCTCATTCTGGCATCCGCAGCAGTTCTGACCGTAAGCTGTTGTGTGGGAATATATGAGATAAGCGACCACCAGAAAATGAAGAGGATAGGTACGGCCGTCAGCAGATTGTTCGACAAGACCGACTGGGAGGAAATATATCTGACATCGCCGGACAAGGTCGAGAGAGAAAAAGCCCTTGACAAGATCAGGCAGCCATACAGTGCAATGATTGCCATACACGAGGGAGGATTTTTCGGAAAAGGTCCGGGGCAGAGTACTCAGAGATACGTCGTTCCCGACATTGCAGAGGACTATATGTTCAGTTTCATAATCGAGGAATACGGACTGTTCGGAGGAATTTGGGTAATGATACTCTATCTCTCGCTTCTGGCCAGAGGCGTACTGATAGTCAAGAATTGCAGGAAGGACCTTTTCGCTAAACTTGCAGTGGCCGGACTGGTGCTTCTCATTGTCGGGCAGGCCTTTTTACATATTCTGGTCAACGTGGATCTGATTCCGATGACCGGACAGACTCTGCCTCTGCTCAGCCACGGGAACTTTGCCTTTATCTGCTTCTGCCTGGCAATGGGAATCATACTGTCACTTAGCAGAATTGCGGCAAGAAGACTGGAAAGGGAGGCACAAAGGGCAAATCCTCTGGTGCAGATGCACGAGGTAACCAGTGTGAAGGATGACCTTGATGACCTTGACAGATTCGATTCCGGACAGGATATGCAAGATATGCAGGATATGCAAGAATGAAAAGAATGTAAGGAAGGAATGGAAGGAAAGGAATTACAGGAATTACAGGAATTACAGGAATTACAGGAACCGAAATAATATTAGGACACTGATATGAAATATAGGAAATTGCGTGTTATTATAAGCGGAGGTGGCACGGGAGGACACATCTTCCCCGCTCTTTCCATTGCTGACAGGCTCAGGGAGGTGAACCCGGAGACAGAAATACTTTTCGTCGGAGCTGAAGGCAGGATGGAGATGGAGAAAGTACCGGCAGCCGGCTACAGGATAGAAGGACTTCCCATACTCGGACTCCAGAGAAAACCAAGCATCGCCAATCTCAAGAACGACATCAAAGTTCCGTTCAAGTTTCAGAAGAGTCTGCACAAGGCAGGCCGGCTGATAAAACAGTTCAAACCCGACATTGCTGTCGGAGTGGGAGGATATGCCAGTGCTCCCCTGCTCTGGAAAGCATCGTCCAGACACATTCCCTGTCTGATTCAGGAGCAGAACGGATTCGCAGGACTGACCAACAAACTACTCGCGAAACGTGTCGGGAAAATTTGTGTAGCCTACGAGGGGATGGAGAGATTCTTCCCTGCTGACAAGTTGTGCTTCACCGGAAATCCCATCAGAAAGGAAATACACCCATACGGAGAGGAGGAGAGGAAAGCCGGACTGGATTTCTATTATTTGAGCGAAGGCAAAAAACACATACTGATAGTGGGAGGCAGTTTGGGAAGTCGCACACTCAACAATGCCGTGAAGGCCTGGATAGAAGACGGAATGCCCGGTGGCACCGATGTCGAACTGCTCTGGCAGTGCGGAAAGTATTACAAGAAAAGCATTGACACGTTTATGCAGGGGAGAAATCTGCCGAATGTACATTACAGCGACTTCATCTCCAGGATGGATTATGCATACGCAGCGGCGGACCTCGTGATATCCAGATCAGGAGCCTCCTCCATTTCCGAAATCTGCGCTGTAGGCAAGGCTGCCGTCTTCGTCCCCTCCCCCAATGTGGCAGAAGACCATCAGACCCACAATGCAATGGCACTTGTAGAAAGGGATGCTGCGGTATTGGTGCCAGACAGCGAAGCAGTCCGGAGACTCTTCCCCGAAGCTCTGGCACTTGTACACGATACTGCCCGCATAGCTACAATGGAAAAAAACACCGCTCCGCTCTCAAGGCTCGACGCAGCTGCGTCCATTGTTGACGAGATATATAAACTGATAAACTCATAGATTGATATGAACTGGTATTGGCTGATATTGACT